>JBAXUD010000155.1:0-7274 GCA_037129875.1 Mycobacteriaceae bacterium | reverse complement strand
AGTCAGATCAGCCGAGCGGATGGTGAAACCCATTGTCCGATAGGCGAATACAGGTCGGCAGCCGAAGTAGGCGCGGTAGTCCGCGGGAGCGGTCAGTGGTTCGTTGGGCAGGTGCACCGAAAGCGGGCAGTAGTCGTTGCCGAGTAGGAAACGCAACACTCGCAGCGTGACCCCGAGGGACAGCTCGACGACCTGTGGGCTTGCGGGTACGTGCGGGTCGAGCACCTGGTACTCGATGAATGACCGTCGCGGATCGGACAGTGTCGACACATGTAGGCCGAGGCCCGGGCTGTAAGCAGTCAGGAAGTTCTCGAAGATCTGCAACGCCTCAGCGACCGTCGCCGAGGTGCGGGCCGCCACACCCACCGGACCGAGGATCTCGATTCCCTGCAGACTTGCCAGCCGCCGTCCGAAATCACGGGTGCCGGTTTCGCTGGCCGCCATCTCGATGGCGGTGGCGACCCGGCCCAACGGCACGAAGACGTCGTCGTGCCCGGCCACATCGGGATCGATCCCGGCTTCGGTCAGTAATGCGACAGGGTCGCCACCGAGTCTGCTCACGAGGCGGGAATAGTTCGACAGCGACGTCGCCCGCACAACCGACATGTCCCCTAATGTGAAATTCGTGTCCCCGAATGTCAAGGGCCGCGACGGGTTAAACGCGTTCAGGCGTGTGTCTCGTAAAGCCAAGTCTTTGTCCTGAACTGTCAAGAGTTCCGGGCGGCGCATCCGGGATTGTGGTGTCAACGGTGAATTACCCACCGCGACAACACGACAAAGGATGGAAGATGATGATGACCGCCGAAACCGCGAACGTCCGGGGTCGCACTGTCGCCATTACCGGCGGTGCCCGCGGGATCGGGCGTGCCACGGCGAAGGCGTGTCTGGCAGCCGGAATGCAGGTGGTCATCGGCGATGTCGACGGCGCTGCCTGCGCCGCTGTGGCCGCCGAACTCGGCGACCTCGCGGTGGGTCTACCTCTTGATGTCCGCAGCGCTGCGCAGTTCGAGGAGTTCCTCGACCAGGCGGAGGACGCGATCGGCCCACTCGACGCGCTGGTGAACAACGCGGGTATCGGACCGATCGGGCTGTTCGCCGACGAGGATCCCGCCGTGACACAGCAGCTGCTCGACATCAACCTCGGCGGCGTGCTCACCGGTTCACGGCTCGCTTTGCAGAGGTTCCTGCCGCGGGGCAGCGGCCACATCGTGAACCTGGCGTCGTCGGCCGGTCAGATCGCCCCCGCCGGTGGCGCGACCTACGCCGCCACGAAGCACGGCGTCGTCGGCTTCACCCGCGCGATCCGCGCCGAAACCAAAGGAACCGGTGTGCGCACGACGATCGTCATGCCGGGTCTCATCCGCACCGACATGATCGCCGGCTTCGCCAAGGCGCGAGCAACCCGCGTGGTGGGCCCCGACCGGGTCGCCGCCGCGATCGTGGACGCGCTGCGCACCGGCCGCCAGGAAGTGTTCGTACCCCGCGAGCTCGGTGCGGTCGCGCGCCTGATCGCAGGAACGCCACCGGCGTTCTCCGATCGAATCAAGCGTGCGCTGCGGATCGACAGTGTTATGACGGAGGCCGACATGAGCGCGCGCGCGAACTACAGCGATCGACTGGCTAAGACTGTCAAAGGAATTCGCGCATGACCAGAATCGAAACACGACGCATGAGCGTGGACGGCATCGACACCTCGGTGCTTGTCGGTGGGGCAGGCCAGCCGGGGGAGGCGGTGCTGTTCGTGCACGGAAACCCCGACTCCGGCGCTGACTGGATGCCCCTGATGACGCCGGTAGCCGAGTTCGCCACCGTCGTCGCTCCGGACCTGCCGGGTTTTGGCACCGCCGATGCCCGGGCAGACGGCGACTACACCGTCGGTGGCTACGCGCGTTTTCTCAACGGGGTCATCGAGAAACTCGGCATCGAGCGGGTGCACCTGGTCGCCCATGATTTCGGTGGGCCCTTTGCCGCGACGTGGGCCGCCCAGCACCCCGACCGGGTGGCCAGCATGACACTGGTCAACACCGCCGTGCTCATCGGCTATCGCTGGCACCGGCTGGCGCGGGTGTGGCGGACCCCGGTGATCGGCGAACTCATGATGCGACTGACCACCCCCAAGGTGGCCAGGTTCGTGGTGGGCCACGACAACCCGGGCCTGTCGAAGGAGTGGGTCGACACCATCGCCGGTCATCTCACGCCCGCCGAGACTAAACGCGCAGTGCTGCAACTTTATCGGACAACCCGCCGGGAGGATATCGAGGCGCTGGCTCCAAGGTTGCGCGAACACGACCATGACGCCCTGGTGGTGTTCGGTGACGCCGACGTCTACATCCCCGTCGAGCAGGCGCACCGCCAGATCGGGCCATTCCCCAGGGCCGAGGTCCGAGTTCTGCCCGGCGTCGGCCACTGGTCCTGGCTCGAGCAGCCCGACCGGGTCGCCGCCCATGTTGTGCCGTTCCTGCGCCAGCGGGTCGGCAATTCTCTCTATTCGAAAACTCAACCCACGCAAGGAGAATCGCAATGACGAACACAATCGATACCCGCCCGGTCAACCTGAACGCGTTCGCCGAGCTGCCCGCCGACGCACCGGTGGTGATGATCAACCTGCTGAAGTTCAACGACGGCGGCGGGCGTGAGCGATACCTGCAGTACGGCCGGGAAGTTCAGCCGCACCTCGACCGGGTCGGCGCCAGCATCCGCTACGCGGGTACGTCCCCGATCAACGTCATCGGTGACGGGGAGCGCCCGTGGTGGGACGCAATCCTGGTTGTCGAGTACCCCACCCCGCAGGCATTCGCCGACATGGTGGTCGACCCGGGCTATCAGCAGGTACACGAGCATCGTGCCGCCGCGCTGGTGCAGGGCGACCTGGTTGCCACCTCACAGTGGATGCTCGGCTGACCGTTCCGGGCGCGAACACGACACGTGGCCCCGAGTTCGGGAAGTCGAATCATCTGCGTCGATGTCGCTGGTAGTCCGGCGCGTTCATCAGCAGACGCCCTCCGGTGGCCCCCGAACTGGGAGGCGCGCCGAGAATGCCTCGGGCGCTGAGAATTCCGCGGCGCCGGAGAGGTTGGATGGCCACGGCGGGGAATCCGTTGACCGGAAGGTCAGCGGCGAAGGGGTCTACGCCGGTCTCGTTGATCCGGGGCAGGATTCCGATACTGGTCAGGGCCACAAGCCCTGGCCTGTTTTCGTTTTCCCTCAACGTCCCGTCAACATCGCTGGGATCAGCAGGACGCCTGCGACACCGCGAAGAATCGGTTACCTTTACCGGGCGACCGCTGGGGTCTGCGTACAGAGTCGGCGAGGACTTCGCTGAAGAGGGGCGCGATACGATGAAGAATTCCATGACGGCAGTTGCAGGCGTGGTTGGAGTCACCGTACTGGTGGGGCTGAGTGTCTCCGGGTGCCAAACCGAGTCCAAGCAATCGGGATCTGGCACCAGCAGCAGTTCGGCGTCCAGTTCGGCGTCCAGTTCGGTGTCGGCCCAGCCAGCGGATTACACCGCTCTGCTGATCAAGGACACCGATATCAAAGCGCCCGAAGTGTTTACGGCCAGCCCGCCACTGCAGAACCCCAATGGCAAGCCCGGCGCAGCGACGTCTTTCAGCAATCCGGACAGCACCCACGTGATCGGTGACACCATCCTGATCCTGCCCAATGCCTCCGATGCGGCCGGCGTACTCGAAGCAGCAAAAAAAGCGCTGCCTGACGCTGTTGCAAATGCAACACCCGAACCGGTGGATGTCGGCACGGGAGGTGTGACGGTCTCAGGAAACTCACCGGACGGCTCCAAGTCGGTGACGGTGTTGCTGTTCACCGAGGGCAAGGCGTTCACCACCCTGGAATTCGACGGCCCTCCCGACCAGCCCGCTCCACCGGATTTCGTCATCGATGTCGCCCAGAAACAACACGCCGCTATTAAGAACGGGCTGCCCTCGGGCTAACCCATTCCTGTGCCGGCATTGGGGCCGGACAGGTAGGCCTCGCCGGAGCCAGCGGCGGCCTTTGGTCTACGACTCCACTAGGCGCTGAAGGTTTCTCAGGCTCTGCGACAGTGAGCGGCCGACTTGGCGGGCCGCGATGCGGTCGGCGATCAGACCGAGCAGTCCACCGTCCGAGTGGTAGGCGAGTCGAAAGTTCACGGTGGTCCGGCCCGGCCCGGCGTCGCGCAGCCGGAAGTGGCCCCGTTGGGTTACGCCGGTGATGCTGATCCAGGCCAGGTCTCGCGCGGTGTCGAACTCGACCACCTCAATTACGCCACCGACCGGTATCCCGCCGACCTCCCAGAGCACGGTGTAGCGCGACCCGACGCCGGGCGGGTCTTCGGTGACGGGCTCCCACCGCTGCAGATGGGGGAGTAGCGACGGGTAGTCGTCCGGGTCCTTGAGCACCGTCCATACGGTGTCGCGATCGGCGTTGAGGGTGATGCGGCGTTCGACGCGCATCAGCCGATCACCGGGAAATGACGTTGCGCGGCCAACCGATCCACACCGGCCTGCAAGCTGGCGATCACCTCGTCGTACACCGCCTGATCATCGTCGGTGGCCTCGATCGGCTCCTGGACCTCGATGACGATCTTGGCCGGCAGCGGGATGTGGCCCAACCAATCGGTGACGTTCAAACCCCATGGCAGTGCGACGGAGATCGGCAGGCTCTTGAGCCGAAACAGCTTGTCCAGCATCAGGAGCCGGGCCAGCACCTGGCCGCGTCCGAGGAACAATGCTGTCTCTTGTCCGCCCACGCTGGCGACCGGAACGATCGGCACCGCGGTCTCGCGGGCCAGGCGCACGAACCCTTTTCGGCCACCGAAGTCGACGACGTGCCGCTGCCACGACGGGCGGTACACCTCATAGTCGCCGCCGGGATACACCAACACCGCGGCACCGGACTCAAGCGCAAGGCGGGCGTTGTCGGGACTGGCTGCCACGGTGCCGAACTTGGGGAGCCAACGCAACGCCGGGTAGAGGGCGACGAGGTTGTGCACAAGCTGGTAGAACGGCCGCTCGACACCGAAGTAGGAGCAGAACGCCAGGGTGAACACAAAGGTGTCCGGGGGTACATTGCCGCCACTGTGGTTGCCCACCAACAGCACTGGGCCGTCGGCGGGAATGCGGTCCAGCCCGCGAACATCGGCCCGGAAGTACAACGACGCCAGCAGCCACAGTCCCGGCAACTGGTCCCGGATGTAGTCGGGGTCACGCTGGTCCAGATCCGCCTTGGGAACCTGCGCGGCGAGCTTTTGCCTGGCCCAATCGAGGATGTCGGACACTCCCGTCATCGCCCCACCCTCGCACAGTCCGGCGGTGGTGCATCGTCCACCCGGGAGAGGGCTGAAGCCAGGCCGGGGAGCAGGAGATCGAGGCCGCGGTTGAGTTCAGCGGCTCCGTCGTAGGTGGCCAGTGCTGTTGCCAGCGCACGCACCTGGGGGAAATCGGTGATCGGCAGCCGGTGCAGACCCAGGCGCAGCACATGGTCGGTCTCCTCGGGTCGCTCGATGACCTCTTGCAACTCGGTGAGGACGTGGCCGTACAAGTAGGCGAACAGCACCCGGTAGATGTGCAGTGCATCCTCGCCGCTGAATCCGGCGGAGGTCAGCAGCGCGAGGATGTCTTCGAGGTGGCGCAGGGTTCCCGGGTGTCGCTGGCCGAGTGGGGTGGTCAATGGTCGCGTGACCAGCAGTGGCACGACGTTCGGATGGGCCAGCGCCAACCGGCGAAAGTCGTGGGCGACGGTCCGCAGTTGTCCGGCCCAGTCCGGATCGGCGGTGTCCACCACGAGTTTCTCCAGAACAATCCCCGCGACACCGTCGAGCACCGCGGCCTTGTTCGGCACGTGCCGGTACAGCACCGCGGGATCGCGGCCCACCGCTTCGCTGAGGCGACGCATGGACAAGCTGTCCGCGCCGTCGCGGTCGATGATCGTCAAGGCCGTCTGCAGGATGAGCGGCCGTGTGACCTGGGTGCGGCCGGGTTCTGCAGCCACAGCCGAGTTGCCGTCATGGTCGGGGGCCGGCTGGGGCCCCGAGGGCTTTTCGGTCATCACGGCAGCAGATTCCTTTCCGCCCGCAACTGTAGACCTTCAACGTAGGTCAACACTGTTGACAGTTGTTCCGGCTAGGCGTTAACTGAAGTTCTGCCATCGGAGGCTGGGGCGCCATGATCGTCGTTGTTGGGTTGCTTGTTCTCTTGGTTGCGAAAATGGTTGCGAACCAACGGAAACGAGCTCCAGTGATGCGCCGCTGGTTTCGCGCCAAGCAGCTCACACTGGCAAGCACTGACAACCGGCGCCAAACCCCGATCAGCATGTATCGACGTTAAGGAGACACCCTCATGATCACCCTCGGAATCGTTCTTCTCGTTCTCGGATTCGTATTCAAGATCTCCATCCTCTGGTCCATTGGGGTAATCCTGCTGGTCATCGGAGGAGTGCTCTGGGTGTTGGGGTCAGTGGGGCACGCGGTCGGCGGCCGCCGCCATTATTACTGAACTGCCCTGCGCGATAGACCTTCTCATCGTTGGTCGGGGAGTCCTTGAACCACGACCAGGACAGGAGCGCTCGCCGTGACACGACACCACACCATGATCGATACAGTTCGCCTTCCGACGCCGCCCGAACACACGCCGCGATTGCGGTTGAAGCCCAAGGCGCCCCATATCGGGTACGTCGATGGGGCGTGGTGGCCCCACAGTGATGACCTGATATCGGAGCTTCCGGATCTACTCGCGGTGCTCGCGGTGCGACTCGGGTGCGTCGATCGCGTGTTGTATAAGGTCAGCGACTGGACGACAGCACCTACCGAGTTCGTCGTCACCGGCGATGGGGCGGTGAGCCTCGACGGATACCGACTTCAGCCTTCCAACACCATCGAAGTCCTCGGACGGGGTGGCAGCAGAATTGTTCTGCTGGTAGTCCCGCCGCACACTGAGCCGGACCGGGCGCACGCCACCCTGATGGCAGCGGCTGCCCCGAACAACGAATCGACCGTCGATGGTCTGCTCATGATCAGCCTGCAAGACAAGGAATCCCGCGCCCAGAGGGGCGCCGCGCAGGAGCGCTGGGATTCTGAAGGCGGAGCAGCGCGATAGCGTCTCCCTTGCGGGAATGGCGTTCGGGCACAACGTCTGGATGTCGGAAGGGTCTTAGGGGTGCAACTGCCGCCGCCCGGGGCCCTGGTGGACACTGGCGTTGTGACCGAAAGTCAATTGGCTTCGCATTGGGATGACGCCTATGCCCAAGGGGAGAGCACCCGCAGCTGGTTCGAAGCCGAC
>JBAXUD010000154.1:0-7280 GCA_037129875.1 Mycobacteriaceae bacterium | reverse complement strand
CGCTGTAGGTCAGGGTGTCGCCGTCGGCGTCGGTGGCCGAGACGCTGCCGTTGACCACGCCGGTGCCGGAGTCGGGGATTCCCACGGTCGGGGCGCCGGCGACGGGTGCCACGTTGGCCGCGCCGATGGTCACGCTGACCGGGACCGCGGCGGTGCCACCGCGGCCGTCGCTGACAGTGACGGGGAACGTGTCGGCGCGCTGGGCGGCGGTCGCCGATAGCAACGCCGCCGTATGACGTGCCACCGGGGTGGGGGTATAGGCGAACGAGCCTGCGGTGGCGTTGATTCCGATGCTGCCCTTGGCGGTTGTCGCCGGTGCGCTGTAGGTCAGGGTGTCGCCGTCGGCGTCGGTGGCCGAGACGCTGCCGTTGACAACGCCGGTGACACCCGGGCTGCCGACCACCGCGGTGCCGGTCGGCGGGTTGTTGCCGGTGGCGATCGGGGCGACCGTCACCGTCACCGTCGCTGTGCTGGAGTCGCTCCGGCTGCCGAACAAGCCGAAGCTGAGCATGTGCAACAACCCGGCAAGCCCGTGGACGGCGAACCCACTGGCGGCGTCGCTGACTGTCACCCGGAATGAGTCGATCCCTCCGGCGGACGCCATCGGCGGATCCGGTGTGTAGGTCCACGATCCGTCCGCCCCGACCGCCGCGGTGCCGTTGGCGGGAGCAACGGTCACGGTGAACGTCAGCCGGGGGCTGTCGGGGTCGACGGCATTGAGTCGGCCGCTGACCACTCCGGCCGGACTCTGTGCGCTCTGGGTCGGGTACAGCTTCGGCGTCCGGTTGTTGAAGAGGGCCGCCAGCGACGGCAACAACCCGGCGGCCGGATTGGCGGCCACCCGCGCCACCGGTCTCATGACCGCGGCCGCGGGCACGTCCAAGGCGCTGGGCCGCGGGCTGGTCCGTTCGACGTGAGCGAGTTGCATTTCGATGTCGGGCTGGGGTGTTCCGTTGGGGACGACGGGCTGCGTCCTGCGGCCCGATCTCGACGGACCCGACGACCGCTGGCCGGAGGTGCGGGCAGCCGAAGTGCTGAGTTCCGCTGAACCGGCCGCCCGGGGAATCTTCTGCGGTGGTAAGGCTTTCGGTGGTCCGCGGCGCGTCGAACGGGCGGTGTCACTGTCGGCCGTGGCCGAGTGACCTACTCGCGAGTCATCGTCAGGGGATGCCGACGCTGTGCCGATAGCGCCGGTCAGGACCGCCCCGCCTAGTCCGAAAGCGATCGCCCCGCCACCGGTCGCGACCAACATTGAGCGGATCATGGCGTCCCCGGTTTCTCCCGTGGAGTTATGACGATAGTCCGCCACGCTGCGCCGGGACAGTGGTCGGAGGTCCCGACCTGCACGCGGTGTTGCCGCGGCAGGATTCAGAGATTTTCCAGTGACCCCATGACGGCGTCGAGAATGACGTCGGTCGCGTCAGCGGCCTTCACGGGGGCCGGCAGGGCGTTCCGCACCAGGATGGTGGCTATCCCCTGCACGCCTGCCCAGGCGATGAGGGCGGCTTTGTCAGCGGCGCGGGGGTTGACGATCCCGGCGTTGACCAGTTCCCCCACCCCGTCGACGAGTACCTGCCAAGCCGAGGGATCGTCGGGTTTAGCCGGAGGATCGACAACCGGCGCGAAGGCGGTGTCGAACAGGTGCGGTTCGGCCAGCGCGAACTCGACGTAGCCGCGTCCGATGGCCCGAAAGCGTTCGCGGGCAGACGCTTTGCGAGTCCGATGAATGGGCGCCCCGTCCCGGCATTCGATGAGTCTGCCTGCGAGTTGCTGGCGCGCGATCTGTGCCACCTCGCAGAGCAACGCCTCGATGCTGGGGACGTGGCGGTATACCGCCGACGGGGACACCCCGGCAGCCTTGGCCAGGGCTCGGACACTCACCGCCTGGGGGCCGCCGCGTCGGGCGGCGTCGACCGCAGCCTGCAGGATCGCCTCGTGCAGGGCTCCGTGGTGATAGCCGTGTGTCTTCACGGAACGAATTCTGCCACTAATGTTGACAATGTTCACATGGCGGTGTGATGATGTGAACGATGTTCACATCATCATCAGGGGAAAGCTCATGGCATCAGTGTTGAACGGACGGAGAACCTCAGACCTGGAGGATCACGGGAATGTCGTGGTGTTCCTGATAGGGATGCGGGTCAACCGGCTGTGGCAGTTCTGGCGTTGGATCCCGGTGCTGGCGGCGATGCCGCGGATGATCCTGGAACTGGCGAAGGATCCGTGCCGGGGCATCATGGGCCGGCCACGCACCTTCGTGTCGGGCCGGGTCGTCATGGTCGTTCAGTACTGGAAGTCCTTCGAGGACTTGGAGCGTTATGCCCGCGACCCGCAGGGGCAGCACCTGCCCGCCTGGCGCGCATTCAATCGTCGGGTCCGCGACAACGGCTCGGTCGGTATTTTCCACGAGACCTACCGGGTGGCGGCCGTCGACGCTGAGACGGTCTACGTCAATATGCCGGCGTTCGGACTTGCCGGTGCCACCGCCGTAATCCCGGTGACTTCGGGTCGCCAGACCGCCGCCGCGCGACTGGGGGTCCGTCCCCTCGACATCGCTCCCGTCGCAGCGTATTGATCCAACTCCGAGAGAAGGAATCCCTCACATGGGCACTCCCACCAAAGTTGTTGTTCTGCTAGGGCATCCCGATGCCAAGAGCTACTGCGGGGCGATCGCTCGCGCCTACGCCGACGGCGCTCGCTCGTCGGGTGCGGAGGTCCGCGAGATCAATCTCGGGGACCTGACGTTCGATCCGGTGCTGTGGCACGGCTACCACGAGGTTCAAGCCTTGGAGCCCGATCTTGCCGATGCCCAGGAGGCCATCCGTTGGGCCGGCGTCCTGGTATTCGCCTACCCCAACTGGTGGGGATCGATGCCCGCCCTCCTGAAGGGCTTTGTCGACCGGGTATTCCTTCCCGGCTTCGCTTTCAAATACCGCGAGAACTCCCAGTTCTCGGACCGGCTGCTGGCCGGGCGCAGCGCCCGGCTGCTGGTGACGATGGATACGCCGCACTGGTACTACCGCCTGGTGGTCCGCCAACCCGGGCACCAGATGATGCGTCGGGCCATCCTGGGTTTCAGCGGCGTGAAGCCGGTGCGTACGTCGGTATTCGGCCCCGTCCGCAAGTCCGCCGACGCCGCACGTGATCAGTGGCTGACCCGCGCTGCGTCTCTCGGCAGACGCGATGCGACCCGGTAATCCTTGAGGGGGCACGCGGGTAACCTTCGCTTCATGAGCACCGTCGAAGTCTTCGCCGACGTTCTGTGCCCCTTCACCCACGTCGGGCTGCACACCCTCATCGATCGGCGCACCGAACGCGGCCTGGACGAACCGCGACTGCGCATCCGGGCCTGGCCGCTGGAATTGATCAACGCCCAACCGCTGGACCCCGTCCATATCGCGGCGGAGATCGTCGCACTGCGCGGGGCGGTTCGCCCTGATCTGTTCAAAGGCTTCTCGGTCGAGACCTTCCCGAACACCTCGATGGCGGCTTTCGCCTTGACCGCGGCCGCCGACCGCGCCGGCGATCCGGCGCTCATCGAAGGGGTGGGAATGGCGTTGCGCGACGCGGTCTTTGAGCAGGGGCTCGACATCGGCCGGCCTGAGGTGGTGCAGACGGTGGCCGCCCGCTTCGGATTGACGCCGCTGGACACCGATGCCGCCGAGGCGGCGGTGCGGGCTGACTGGGACGAGGGCAAGCAGCGCGGCGTCATCGGCTCGCCGCACTTCTTCACCCCTCATGGCGGTAGCTGGTTCTGCCCCGGCCTGGCGATCAGCCGCGACGACGTCGGCAACTTCCTGGTGGCCTGGAAGGAAGGCAACCAGGCCTTTGTCGACAGCGTCTTCAGCCCGGAGGACTGATCCGATGACGGGTGCCGGTACGCCGACGTCGGCCGACTTGCGGCGCTGGAGAAAGCATCTGGCCAACGAACGGGCCGAGGCGGCGGTGTACCGCGACCTGGCCCAGAAATATGACGGCGAGGAACGCGAGATCCTGGCCGCGATCGCCGCCGCCGAGGAACGCCACGAACGGCACTGGCTGAACCTGCTCGGCGATGAGGTCGGCGAACCGGGCCGCGCCTATCTGGGCACCCGGATGCTGGCGTTCATGGCCCGCCACTTCGGGTCGGTGTTCGTGCTCGCGCTGGTGCAGCGCTTCGAGGCGCGCGCCAGCTACGACGACGACGCCGACGCGACCCCCACGATGGCCGCCGACGAGCAGATCCACGAAGAGGTGATTCGGGCACTGGCCGCCCGCGGGCGTGATCGGCTCGCCGGCAGCTTCCGCGCCGCGGTGTTCGGCGCCAACGACGGTTTGGTGAGTAACCTGGCGCTGATCATCGGCGTCGCCGCGACCGGGGTGGACAACCACACCGTCCTGGTGACCGGATTGGCCGGCCTTCTCGCCGGTGCCCTGTCGATGGGGGCGGGGGAGTACGTGTCGGTGAGTTCGCAGCGCGAACTCCTCGAGGCCTCAGCGCCGAGCCCGAACGTCGGCTCGGCCCTGACTCAACTCGACGTCGACACGAACGAACTGGAACTGGTCTACCGTGCCCGCGGCATGAGTCCTGAGGAAGCCAGCGCGCACGCCGTAAAGGTGCTGCGCGACCCGGTGTCCGGCGCGGGCACCCACGCTTCGGCCGACGGGCGTCAGCACGAGGCGATCGGCACCGGCCTGGGAGCCGCGGTCTCCAGTTTCCTGTTCTTCGCCACCGGCGCGATCATCCCGGTTCTGCCCTACCTGTTCGGACTGAGCGGGACGACGGCCATAGTGGTGGCGGCGGTGCTCGTCGGCCTTGCGTTGCTGAGCACCGGGGTGATCGTCGGCCTGCTTTCCGGTGCGCCGCCGCTGCGGCGTGCGATGCGCCAGCTGCTGATCGGCTACGGGGCGGCCGCGGTCACCTATGTGCTGGGTCTGCTCGTCGGCGGCGGATTGGGCTAAATCGCCTGCGGCACTGCGTGATTCACTGTGGATGAGTGGCGAGGTACTCGCCGACCGGAATGCGTTGTGACTCCGAGTAACCGACCGGGAGCAGCACGTCCCCGGCAGTCGTGAGGTAGTACACGTCCCACCGGTAGTAGCCGGCGAACGAGCCGGGGTCATCAGCCAGGATCGCCGCGTAGTCCTTGACCGCGCGGACGTATTCGCCTGCGTGGTTGTAGGCGTAGATGGCGCGGTCGGGGCTGTTGGCAAAACCGCTCGCGGCCAGGAAGCGGCCGGCGCCCATGATCGCGTCGCGGGGCGAATTGACGTCCCCACCCTTGCCGTACTGGGCCCAGGTCTCCGGCATGAACTGCATGGGTCCCTGCGCGCCGGCGGTGCTCAACCCCGCGATACTGCCGAAGCGGGTCTCGACCAGGTTGATCGCGGCCAGATAGTTCCAGCTCACGCCGGTGGCCGCTTCGGCTTCGTGGTAGAGGTCGAGAAGCTCGTCGGCCGGCGCGGTCGGGATGATGCGCCAGGCGGGCAGGGTGTCGCGCACCGGCGACATCGCGGTCAACTGCCGACGCGCGTCGATATTGCGGTCATAGGTTGCGATGAGGTTCTGCGGGATCAGCGGCCGGATGATCGGGTCCCACTCCGGATGCCGGCCGATGGCCCGGTAGGCCGCCTGTTGGCGCCGCGCCGCGGCGACCAGCGCCGGTTCGGCCGTCGCGGGGTCACGGATCGCCTGTTCGTCGGCGACCAGATCGGCGCCGATCTGCGCCGGATCCGACGCCAGCTTCGGCTGCGCGCCGGCCGGCTCGTCCATCTTGGTGACAGTGGCGGTAGCCGGTGCGGGGGTGGCAGTCGCCGTCGGGAGGGCCGCTGGTTCGCCTGCCCGGGCGCAACCCGCCAGCGCGATACCGAGGGTCAGTGCGACAGCAACCGAACAGGCCTCGATTCGCTTCACTGCAAGAACCTCGTCTCGTCGGCCGCCTGGCTAGTGCAGCGACTGTAGCGCCGCGACACGGCGCAATCCGTCTCTGTGCAGTAGTGTCATGTCGTACTCACAGCAACCGGTAGTAACCGTTGCGGCGGCTGCCCGCCACGCGAGTCAGTGTTTTGTTAACGTAGGCGAAAATTCATGACGAGAGGGAATGGCATGGCCAAGACCCGTTTGGTTACGGCGATTGTGGCGGCGGGGGTTCTCGCCGCAGGCGTACCGGCCGGCATCGCGTGGGCTGGCGGCCCGGATGGCGGCGTTGTGGACACCGAGATCTCGCAGGCGGTGGGCTCTGGCACGTTCATTGGTGAGATTGACGGCTTCACAGCCATTGCCCCGACCAACGAAGAGGCCGCCGCGGAAGTGCTCGCGGCCTGCAACGCCGCCGGTGGCGTGGACTGCTCGGTCGAAGAGGTGACCAACGACAACCTGTGCATTGTGGATATGGGTGATCCCGACAGCGGTGTGGTGTCAGGTGGCGCCGGACCGACGATCCAAGCCGCTGTTGCTGACGCGACAGCTCGTGCTGCGACCGCCGACCGGCCGTTCGGCCCGAACGCTGTGGTCATCATCTCAGCCTGCCCCTGACCGGTAACCCTCCTTAGATCATTCGTCGTTCCACCGGAAAGGTGAGAGAGAATATGGCAATTCGACACAAGACAGCACTTCTGCTGGCTGGCCTGACTGTGGCGGCCGGGGTTTCAGCCCCCATCGCCTCTGCGC
The DNA here is from genome assembly GCA_037129875.1 of Mycobacteriaceae bacterium. Taxonomy (GTDB): domain Bacteria; phylum Actinomycetota; class Actinomycetes; order Mycobacteriales; family Mycobacteriaceae; genus Mycobacterium. Next base: position 631 of record JBAXUD010000154.1, on the reverse strand, counting down.
GGCCGACCTGCCAGAGCACCGATTTCAAGAGCATGTGCTCGACCAACGGCAGCTGGTCGATGAAGGCTCGGCCGGGAACCGTGGCGCCTCCGGCCAACATCCCGCACATGCCGTTCTTCGGCATGGGCGGGCGCGGTCGCTAGACGCCCGTCCCGGGTCGCCGGGCACCGTGTGTAATCGGCCTAACGGCCTGTCACACAAGGGATTCCGTCGGTATGCCTGGAACGCGCTGTACTACCAGATTTGACTTCGTCATGAGGCGGGGCCGGTGAGTTCACACTTCGCCGTCCTCGCCTCATTGGCATTGGCCATCTTCTTCAGCCCGGAGACGCTCGTCCTGGGGCTCATCATCGCCGGGGACAAGAAGGTGCCTCGGCTGGCGGCCTTCGCCTATGCGATTGGCGGCATCCTCGGTATCGCCTTCGCGACCGGGATCGGATTGTGGATCGCGCACGCGTCGGGCACCGGTGCCGAGGCGGTCAAGCACCACGGCTGGCCGAGTTTCGTCGTCCGGGTGGCCATCGCGGTCGCGCTGCTGACCATCGGTGCCCGTCGCGCGCTGAATGCGATGCGTCACAAGCCGATTCCCGACATCGCCGAACCCGAACACAAGCCCAGCAGGATCCGTGCG
>JBAXUD010000153.1:0-7297 GCA_037129875.1 Mycobacteriaceae bacterium | reverse complement strand
GATGGCCCTATTGGCGGGTTCGTCGAAGAGGTCGAAATGCTGTTCGCGGGTCACGACGAACTGCCCGGGAAGCACCGACCGGGCGATCGCGGGCAGGTCCTGGGCGGTCATGATGTGCCGGAACGAGACGTCGGTTCCAGTGTCATCCGACGAGAAGTGCGCGATCTCGGTTCTCGCCCCGCCGTCCTGGTAGAACCCGACCAGATCCTCCCAGTAGCCGACGGTGGTGAAATAGCCGTACATCGTCGCGGCCGGCACGTCGACGTCGACGTCGTAGACCAGGCTGCGAGGCATGGGCCCAACCTACCGGCGAGCTCAGCGGTCCCCGGCGATCCACCTGGTGGTGAATTGCTGTTCGTTGGTCAGCAGGTTCATCAGCTGGGTTCCGATGAAGTTCTCCATCTTCCTGCCGACCAGCGGGATGCGGACCTCGACGGAGGCCTGGAACGCCAGTTGGGCGCGTTCGTCGAGCGGGACCAGCCGGGCTTCGCCGTTCAGCGCGACCGGCGCGCGTTCGATCGAGCCGGCGATGGTTGCCTGCGCGGTGTCATCGAACAGCCCGGTCCACGTCTCCGCCCGGCGGATGTAGAGGTCGCCGCGGTGAAACTGGTTGATGATGCCCGGCAGCCGGTCGGCGCGCAGGACCTGGGTGGTGACCACATCCACACCGCCGTCGTGCCCGACCCGGAAGACGTCGAGAATCGCCTCATCGGCGCCGGATTCGGCGAGCCGCGCCTCCCAGTAATTCCTGTCGCAGAAGGCGTCGTGCACTTGGGTCACCGTTCCCCGGTACTCGGTGGCCATGTCGAACGAACGCGGCATAGCTGTGGAGGCTACCGTTACGCGGCGTACCAGCGGGCAGGAGCGGAGCGACAGGAGCGGAGCGACTCGGGATGAATTTCCCAGGGCAGGATTTCGCCGGTGCGCAGGTCGCCGAGCACGTGCCGCTGGCGACGCTGACCACGCTGCGGGTCGGACCGGTCGCGCGCCGGGTGATCACCTGTGTCAGCACCGACCAGGTCGTCGCCACACTGGGCGCCCTCGACCGCGCCGGGGTTGCGGCGCTGGTGCTCGGCGGCGGATCCAACGTGGTGGTTTCCGATGATCTGACGGATCTGACCGTGGTGCGACTGGCCAATTCCACTCTCAGCGTGGACGGCGGGTTACTGCGGGCCGAGGCCGGCGCCGATTGGGACGGCGTCGTCGCCAGGGCGGTGCAGGAGAATCTCGGTGGGCTGGAATGTCTTTCGGGTATCCCCGGTTCTGCCGGGGCCACGCCGGTGCAGAACGTCGGGGCCTACGGCGTGGAGGTGGCCGACTGGCTGACCCGGGTACGTCTGCTGGACCGTGCCTCCGGTGAGGTGCGGTGGGTGCCCGCCGAGCAGTTGGGGTTCGGCTACCGGCACAGCGTCCTGAAGCATTCGTCGGCGGCCACGGTTCTCGAGGTGGAGTTCGCCCTCGCCGCCGGCGGACTCTCGGCTCCTATCCGCTACGCCGAACTGGCTGCAGCGCTTGGGGTTACGCCCGGCGAGCGTGCCGAACCCGATCGTGTGCGCAGTGCGGTGCTGGCGCTGAGGGCGGCCAAGGGCATGGTGCTCGACGAGGCCGACCACGACACCTGGAGTGTGGGCTCGTTCTTCACCAACCCGGTGATCGACGACGAGCAGTTCGCTCGGCTGCAGGCCGCCGTCGACGGCCCCGTTCCGCACTACCCGGCGCCCGACGGGGTGAAGCTGGCTGCGGGCTGGCTCGTGGAGCGTGCCGGATTCGGCAAGGGGTTTCCCGGTGACGGTCCGTGCCGGCTCTCGACCAAACATGCGCTCGCCCTGACCAACCGTGGCGCAGCGACCACCGGCGACGTTCTGGCGCTGGCCCGTACGGTGCGCGACGGCGTGCGGGCCGCGTTCGGGGTCAGCTTGGTTCCGGAGCCCGTGCTGGTGGGTTGCGCGCTGTAATGCCGAAGATGAACCGGAGGCAGGCGCTGGGCGCAGCGGCACTGCTGGCCGCGCCGAACCTGCTCGCCGGATGCTTCAACCGCACCGGCGACTCCTCAGCCCCGCCGCCCAAGCCGACGCTGACGTTCGCCCCGGCCGACGGCGCCACCGCCATCGTGCCCACGGTGCCGGTCGGGGTCCAGGTCAGTGACGGCTGGTTCCAGCGCATCGCGCTCACCAATGCGGCCGGCAAGACGGTGGCCGGATCGCTGAACCGGCAACGCACCGCCTTCACCGTCGCCGAGCCGCTCGGTTACGACGCCGCCTACACGTGGAGCGGGTCGGTCGTCGGCCACGACGGCCAGGCGACGCCAGTCAGCGCAACCGTGCGCACCGTGAAACCCAGCAAGGTGGTCAGCGGCTGGTTCCAGCTCACCGACGGCCAGACCGTCGGCGTCGCGGCGCCGATCATCCTGCAGTTCGACGCCCCGATCAGCGACAAAGCGACCGTCGAACGCGCACTCACCGTCACCACCGACCCACCCACCGAGGGCAGTTGGGCGTGGCTGCCCGACGAGGCGGCCGGCGCGCGGGCACATTGGCGCAGCAAGGAGTATTTCGCTCCCGGCACCACGGTTCATGTCGGCGCCAAGATCTACGGGGTCGCGTTCGGCGACGACAACTACGGCGCCGACGACCTGACGCTGGACTTCGGCATCGGACGCCGCCAGGTGGTCCGGGCCGCGGCCGGCTCGCACCGCATCCAGGTCGTCACCGACGCCGGGGTGATCATGGACTTCCCGTGCAGCTACGGACAGGCCGACCAGCCCCGCAACATCACCCGCAGCGGTATCCACGTCGTCACCGAGAAGTACTCCGACTTCTACATGTCCAACCCGGCCGCCGGCTACAACCACATCCACGAGCGTTGGGCGGTAAGGATTTCCAACAACGGCGAGTTCATTCACGCCAACCCGGCAAGTTCCGGCGCGCAGGGAAACACCAACGTCACCAACGGCTGCATCAACCTCTCTGACGGCGATGCCCAGCAGTACTTCTCCTCGGCCGTCTACGGTGACCCGGTCGAAGTGAGCGGAACCTCGATCCAGCTGTCCTACGCCGACGGCGACATCTGGGACTGGACGATCGACTGGTCGGAGTGGGCCTCGATGTCGGCGCTGTCGACGACGAAGTCGTCCCAGGTGCCGTTCAGCGCACCCGCCACGCCGACCGACGCACCGACCCTGTCGGGGACACCCACCACCTCAAGCCCGCAGACGTCGGCGACGCCACCGGCCCTCAGCCCCGGCGGTTGAAGCGGCTGGCGCTGGCCTGGTCGCGCGGGCGGATGACGATCTGATCGATATCGACATGGGAAGGCCGGGAGGCGACGAACCCGATCACCTCGGCCACGTCGTGGGCCGTCAGCGGCGTGATCCCGGCGTAGACCTTCTCGGCCCGCTGCTCATCTCCGCCGAAGCGCACCAGTGAAAACTCCGTCTGCACCGCACCCGGCGCAATCTCGGTGAGCCGCACCGGCTTTCCCAGCAGCTCGCCGCGCAGAGTGCGATGCAGTGCGCCCTCGGCGTGTTTTGCTGCGGCATAGCCGGCCCCGCCGTCGTACACCTCGAGCGCGGCGGTGGATGTCACCGTGACGATCAGGCCGTCGCCGGAGTCGACCAGCTTGGGCAGCAGTGCCCGGGTGACCCGCAGGGTCCCGAGGACGTTCGTTTCCCACATCCAGCGCCAGTCGTCGAGGTCCGCCTCAGCGACCGGTTGCAGGCCCCTGGCGCCGCCGGCGTTGTTGACCAGCACGTCCACCCGCTGCAGGTGGTGGGCCAGCGCGGCCACCGAGGCGTCATCGGTGATGTCGGCCACCACCGCCGTCCCGCCGACCTCCTCGGCCAGCCGCTCGATGCGCTCGGCGCGGCGTGCCACCGCCACCACATGGAAACCGAGGGCCCCAAGTGTTCTGGCCGTCGCCTCGCCGATTCCCGAGCTGGCGCCGGTGACCACCGCGACCCGTGAGTGGGCGTCCGGAGTTGCTGTCATCGGCGTCAACTGTAGTCAGCGTGCTACCTTCACCACCATGTTCGGTACAGGTCTGACCAGCTGTCTGGTCTCGCAGCGCGCGTGTTGTTGTCACGCGCCCCGCTGCGCCTGACCTGAGGAGACCACTCGTCCAATCTGGATCCAGGTGCGGCCAAGCCCCAGCAGCCCTCGGCCCGACTCCAGAAGGACATCCCATGAGCAGGACCCTTTCTCCCCGCACCGTCACCCACAACCGGGTTCACCCGTTGCGCAACCGCCACCATGTCGTCGCACCGTCGCTGCGGATCCCAGATGCCGCCCCGTCGGCGGTGTTCGCGGCTGTTCGCCAACGCGGGCCGGTCGCCCGCGACGCCATCGCCACCCTGACCGGTCTGTCTATCGCCACGGTCAATCGACAGGTCAGCTCTTTGCTCGACGCCCAGTTGTTGCGCGAGCGTCCCGATCTCGCCGTCGCCGGTGCTATCGGCCGGCCGCGCATTCCGGTGGAAATCAACCATGAGCCGTACCTGACCCTCGGCCTGCACATCGGTGCGCGCACCACCAGCATCGTGGCCAGTGACCTGTTCGGCCGCACCCTCGACGCCGTGGAGACCCCCACGCCGGGCGGTTCGCAGAGCTCCGCGCTGGCTGTGCTGGCCGACAGCGCCCGCCGATACCTCGGCCGGTGGCACCGTCGCCGCCCGCTGTGGATCGGCGTGGCCAGCGGCGGTGTGGTGGACAGCCCAGGTGGTCAGATCGACCACCCACGGCTGGGCTGGATTCAGGCTCCGGTCGGCGCGGTCCTCGGTGCTGCGCTGGGCGTGCCGGTGTCGATTGCCTCTCACGTGGACGCGATGGCCGGTGCCGAACTGCTGCTCGGTTCCCGCCCGGCTCGCCAGGCCGACCACACCAGCAGCCTCTACGTGTACGCCCGCGAGACGGTGGGGTTCGCCCTGGTGATCGGAGGACGGGTGCACACGCCGGCCAGCGGTCCCGGTACGGTCGCCGGCCTGCCGGTGCATTCCGAACTGTTGGCGGGCGGGTACGGCCACCTGGAGTCCACCGTCAGCGACGAGGCCGTGGTGGCGGCGGCGCGCAAATCGGCGGTCCTGCCCGCCACCGGGCCGAACTCGACAATCGCCGCACTCGCCCGGTTGGCCCGTCGGGACGGGGCCGGCATCCCGGCCGCCGCCCGTGAACTGCTGGTCGAGCGGGCGCGCGTCCTCGGCGGCGCCGTGGCGTTGCTGCGCGACCTGCTCAACCCCGACGATCTGGTGGTCGGCGGCCAGGCATTCACGGAGTACCCCGAGGGCCTGCCGCACGTCCGCACCGCCTTCGCCGAGGGCTCTCGGCTGGCTCCGCGTGACATCCGGGTGACGGCGTTCGGGAACCGGGTCCAGGAGGCCGGCGCCGGCGTGGTGTCGCTGAGCAGTCTGTATGCCGACCCGCTGGGGGCTCTTCGGCGGTCACAGCACCGGCTGTCCGAGCTCTCTGGCTGACTCGCGCCGTCCGCGCGGGTGTAATGATGGATCCGTGCGCCAGCCCCGGGACAGTGACGCCAGCGTGTTGCCACACCGGGTGGCAGTGCTGTCGGTGCACACCTCGCCGTTGGCTCAGCCTGGCACCGGCGACGCCGGCGGCATGAACGTCTACGTGCTGCAGACCGCACTCCACCTCGCTGCGCGGGGAGTGGAAGTGGAGATCTTCACCAGGGCGACATCCTCGGCCGACCCACCCGCGGTTGCGGTGGCCCCCGGGGTACTGGTGCGCAACGTGGCGGCCGGGCCGTTCGAGGGTCTCGACAAGTACGACCTGCCGACCCAGCTGTGCGCATTCACCGCCGGCGTGCTGCGCGCCGAGGCCAGTCACGAACCTGGCTACTACGACGTCGTGCATTCGCACTACTGGTTGTCCGGTCAGGTCGGCTGGCTGGCCAGGGACCGCTGGGCGGTGCCCCTGGTGCACACCGCGCATACCCTCGCCGCGGTCAAGAATGCCGCACTTGCCGACGGCGATACCCCTGAACCTCCGCTGCGTTCCGTCGGTGAGCAGCAGGTGGTCGACGAAGCCGACCGACTGATCGTCAACACCGAAGAGGAAGCGCGCCAACTGGTTTCGCTGCACCATGCAGACCGCGGCGGCATCGACGTCGTACACCCGGGTGTGGATCTGAAGACGTTCACCCCCGGCGACCGGGCGGTTGCCCGCGCGAGGCTGGGGCTGCCCGCGGGCGAGAAGATCGTGGCGTTCGTCGGCCGCATCCAGCCGCTGAAGGCCCCCGACGTCTTGTTGCGGGCGGCGGCGCTGCTGCCCGAGGTCCGCGTGCTCATCGCCGGCGGCGCCTCCGGCAGCGGACTTGCCGCCCCCGACAGCCTGGTTCGGCTGGCCGCAGAACTGGGAATCGTCGACCGGGTGACCTTCCTGCCGCCGCAGTCCCGCGAGCAGCTGGTGAACGTCTACCGCTGCGCTGACCTGGTTGCGGTGCCGAGCTATTCGGAATCCTTCGGGCTGGTGGCCGTGGAGGCGCAGGCCTGCGGCACCCCGGTGGTGGCCGCCGCGGTGGGCGGCCTGCCGGTGGCGGTTGCCGACGGCCGCAGCGGCACCCTGGTCGACGGGCACGACCTGCAGCGCTGGGCCGCAGCGATCACCGGGTTGCTGAATGCGGACCCCGATGCGCTGAGCCGGGCGGCGGTCGATCACGCCCGTCAGTTCTCCTGGGACCACACCGTCGACGGTCTGCTGGCCAGCTATGGCCGGGCGATGGCCGACTACGCCCGCACGCATCAGCGCACCGCAGCGCGGGACCTCACCGCCCGGCGGCCCGGGCGACGGTGGACGGTGCGCCGGGGAGTGCGGGCATGACCGCTCGGCAGGACGAGACGAGGGTGCACCGGGTCATCGAGGAGACGCTGGTCGAGCACGGGCTCAATTTCACCCGCTACGAAGGGGCGCACGGTGGAGTGCCCGGCCTTATCGTGGAGTTGCCCGGAGAGCGCAAACTGACCACCAACACGTTGTTGAGCATCGGTGAGCATTCCGTGCGGGTCGAGGCGTTCGTGTGCCGGCGCCCGGACGAGAACCACGAGGGCGTCTATCGATTCATGCTCAAGCGCAACCGCAGGCTCTACGGCGTCGCCTACACGCTGGACAACATCGGCGACGTCTACCTCATCGGCCGGATGGCACTGGATGTCGTCAACGCCGACGAGATCGACCGGGTCCTCGGCCAGGTGCTCGAGGCCGTCGACAACGACTTCAACACTCTGCTCGAACTGGGCTTCGCCACCTCGATCCGCAAGGAGTGGGCCTGGCGGGTGGCGCGCGGGGAGTCG
>JBAXUD010000152.1:0-7299 GCA_037129875.1 Mycobacteriaceae bacterium | reverse complement strand
CCGGTCTCCGCCTTGAGCAGGAACTTGAACTCATCGGCCCGGTCCTCGATCAGCTTCACCGCGTTGGCGATGACCGCCTGGCGCTCCTGCGGTGTCATCCGCGGCCATGGACCGGAGTCGAATGCCTCGCGGGCGGCCGCACAGGCGGCGTCGACGTCGGCGGCGGCCGCCCAGGGCACCTTGCCGACGTATTCGCCGGTGGCCGGCGAGTACACCTCGATCATCCTGGACGTCGACGGCTCGACCCACTTGCCGCCGATGAAGAGCTTGTCGAATTCGGTCTTGTACGCCGTCTGTGTCATGCGGATCACATTACCGACGAATCGCGCCGACGAGAACCTGTGTCATTCGGGCGACAACACCAGCACCAGGTTGCTGACGAGAAACTCGCGCGCACCGGGCACCGACGTCATCCACCAGCCCCATCGCGGGTGGTAGCGGGGGAATGCGGCGACCAGTGCACCGGTGGACTCCGCCCACCGCAGCCCGTCGGCCGCTGACACGGCGAACAACGACGATCCGTAGTGATTCTTCGGCGGCTGTCCGTGCCGGCGGGTGTAGCGCGCGGCGGCCCGGGCCCCGCCCAGGTAGTGCCACCACCCGGTCTCGTGCCCGCCGAACGGCCCCAGCCACACCGTGTAGGACAGGATCGCCAGCCCGCCCGGCCGGGTCACCCGCAGCATCTCCGAGCCGAGTCGCCACGGCGCGGCGACGTGCTCGGCGACGTTGGACGACAAGCAGACGTCGACGCTGCCGTCGGCGAACGGCAGTGCCAGTCCGGAGGCTCGGACGAAGGTGCCGGGTCCGCCGCGGCCGACCTGGCCGGCGGCGTGCATCTCCCGCGGGTCGGGTTCGACGCCGACGTAGTTCCAGCCCGCTTCGGTGAACGCTGTCGCGAAATATCCCGGGCCGCCGCCGACGTCGAGAACGGTGCGGCCGTGCGGACTCTGTTCCGGGTGCCGGGCCCGCCACAGATCGTCGACCATGGTCGCGGTGTCGGCGGCCAGGGCGCCGTAGAAGCGGGCCGGGTTTGACTGCTCGTAGCGGAATTGGTTGAGCAGTCGCACCGACCGGCCCAGCGTGGCCCGCCCGGCGAACAGGTCGGTGACTCGGTGGGCAGGAGCGCAGCGACCCGGGGAAAGTCCGGCCATCGGCCCCACCCTAACGGCGGGGTCGGTATGCCGGCCGGCGGTTACGCTTGGTCCGATGTCTGTTCCCGTCCGTCCTCCGGTGCGTTCAGTGCTGCTGTTGTGCTGGCGCGACACCGGCCACCCCCAGGGCGGCGGGAGTGAGACCTACCTCCAGCGCATCGGCACACAGTTGGTCGACGACGGTATCGACGTCACCCTGCGCACCGCCCGCTACGACGGGGCTGCGCGCCGCGAGTGCGTCGATGGCGTCCGGATCAGCCGCGGCGGCGGCCCGTACACCGTCTACATTCGCGCCGGGCTGGCGATGGTTGCTGCGCGGGTCGGGCTGGGGCCGTTGCGGCACGCTCGCCCCGACGTGGTGATCGACAGCCAGAACGGCCTGCCGTTCCTGGCCCGGCTGGCGTTCGGCCGGCGGGTGATCGTGCTGGTGCACCACTGCCACCGCGACCAGTGGCCGGTGGCCGGCCGTGTCCTGAGCCGGATCGGCTGGTTTGTGGAGTCCCGGTTCTCGCCGTGGCTGCACCGCCGCAATCAGTACGTCACGGTGTCGCTGCCGTCGGTGCGCGACCTCGCCGATCTCGGCATCGACAGCGGCCGGGTCGCCGTGGTGCGCAACGGTCTTGACGCGGCGCCGGCGCGAACCCTGGCCGGTGAGCGCTCGGCCACCCCGCGCGCCGTGGTGTTGTCCCGGCTCGTCCCGCACAAGCAGATCGAGGATGCGCTGGACGCGGTGGCGGCGCTGCTGCCTCGAGTACCCGATCTGCACCTTGACATTGTCGGCGGCGGATGGTGGCAGGATCGGCTGCTGGCACACGCCCAACGTCTCGGCATCGCCGAAGCCGTAACCTTCCACGGCCATGTCGACGACGACACCAAACACGCTGTGGTGCAAAGATCCTGGGTCCATGTGCTGCCCTCCCGGAAGGAAGGGTGGGGGCTGGCGGTCATCGAGGCGGCCCAGCACGGTGTGCCCACCATCGGCTATCGGTCCTCCGGAGGTCTCACCGACTCGATCGTCGACGGCGTCACCGGCCTGCTCGTCGACAGTCATTCCGATCTGGTGGACCGTCTTGAGGAACTGCTCTCCGACCGCGTGCTCCGTGCAGAACTCGGCGCCAAGGCCGCGGCCCGCAGTCGCGAGTTCTCCTGGCCGCAGAGTGCGGCGGCGATGCGCACCGTACTGGAATCGGTGCACGCGGGCGGACGGGTGAGCGGTGTGGTGCAGCCGTGAGCGGAGCGGAGCGGAGCGAACATCCGGCAGTGAGCGGACCGCGGCCCACGCTGTTTCAGCGCATCGCGTACTCGTACGGCAAGGTGCTGCCTCCGGAGATGGACGACTGGGTCCGCGAGGACCTGACCGGCAAGGGGGCGCGGCTGCGAACCCTGGTGCGGGTCAGCATTCCGGCGATCCTGGTGGTCGCACCGCTCTGGCTGTTCCCGGCGGGTGTCGGCATGCACCTGGCCATGTCGAGCCTGCTGCTGATTCCGTTCGTCTACTTCACCCATGCGCTGGACAAGGTCTGGCGTGCGCACCGGTTGCGCCAGCACGGCCTGGATCCGGAGTTGGTCGACGAGCGGGCCCGGCGCCGTGACGCTCACATCCACGAGGACTATCGGCGCCGCTATGGGCATCCGGGGGACGGGCACGGTCAGGACTGACCGGCCCGGCGTAGCCGGCCGAGGACCATCGCGGCCGCGCCGCCGAGGACCATCGCGGCCCACACCAGGTGCGCGAGGATCATGGCGCCCCTTTTCGCTTGTGAGGCAACGGGACTCACTCCGCCGATCCGGTACAGCGCGATATCGGCATCGGAGTATGCCGGTGAGAGCCGCTGCAGCGTGCGCTGGGCTTCGCCCATCGCTCCCGGCGTTCCCCGCTGCACCACCAGCCAGCCCACTCCGGCCCGGTTCAGTTCCGCCGGGTCGGTTCCCGACTCCAGCAGGCGCTGCACCTCGCGGGCCCGGCCACCCTCCCCGGCCACCGTCTTCCCCGCGATCAGAAGGTCTCCGGTGGTCAGCACGTCGGCCTTTACCCAGCGGGGTAACGGATCGAGCACCGGCGCCGCACCGGACCAGGCGAACCGGCGCATGGTCCCGATCGGCAGCGCCGCGACGGTCTGTGGGTCGGCGTTGACCTGCTGCGCCATCGCCGCCCAACCCGGCGGATAGCGCACCGGATGCAGCGCTCCGCCCACTCCCCAGGCCAGATCGGGCAGCACCGCCACCAGCGCGGCACAGCAGGCGAGTGCCGCCAGTGCGGGCCGCACCCATCGTCTGAGCACCAGGACCGCGGCCGCCCCGGCGAGCGCATAGCCCGGCATCGCCAATGCCACCCACTTCTGCGCGTCGCGCAGCACTGCAAGTCCGGGTACGGCGTCCACCCCGGCGCGCAACGCCGCCATCCCGGGTGCGGTGGCCATCGCCGCGGGCACCAGCACGGCGGCCACGGCCAGTATCACCAGCGGCTCGGTGCTGTGGCGGCGGACCAGAACCGGCACTCCGCAGGCGACAACGGCCAGCAGTACCACTGTGGCGACCACCGCGAAACCTGTTGTGCGGGAGTCTGGAACGGCTGCGGCGTTCCATAGGCCGCCCAGGCCGGCGAGGCTTCCGAGGGTCCCCAGGCCAGGTTCGGCGCGGGCGGCGAAGGAGGCCAGACCGGCGGACTGTGGTGCGCTCAGCGCAGTGCCCAGCGCAGACGCTGTGAGCCAGGGCAGGGCGGCAGCGGCCGCGATCCCGAGCACCGTTGTGGCACAGCGCAACCGCGAGACTCCGGCGGCATCGTCGACTCGACGGGACCCCGACTGTCTCGCTCCTCCTCCGCCTCGTCCCTCGGCGGCATCGTCGACTCGACGGGACCCCGACACCGCCGCACACACCAGTCCGATGACCGCCGCCATGATCAACCCCGTCGGGGTGAATCCGGCCAGCGCGATCCAGAACACCAACGGCGCCCAATGCGCCGGCCGTGGGTCGGCTCTCCACTGGATCACCGCTGAGGCCACCCACGGCAGGCAGCCATACCCCAGTAGCAGACTCCAGTGCCCCTGCAGAAGGCGTTCGGCGACAAAGGGATTCCACATCGCCACCGTGACCGCAACGAGTTGACCCGGAAGGCCCGCATCGGGCAGCAGTTGCCCGGACAGTCGGCCCGCGCCCCAGCCCGCCACCCACAGCGCGGCGATCAGCAATGCCTTGACGATGACGCCGCCGTCCACGGCGGCCGAGAGCACCGCCACCGCGAAATCCTGCGGCACCGCCCGTGGCGCTGATTCACCCAGGCCGATCGCACTGTCGGACAGGTAGGACCGCGGGGTGGACACCGCGTCGCGGATCAACAGATAGCCGGGCGAGAGCAGCGGAGCAGTCACTGCAAAGGTCAGGGCAAGCGCGTAGCCGGGCACTGCCCACCTGGCGCGGGAACCGGTCGCCGGCGTCACGGCTGCGAAGGCGGGGACTCCGGTCGGCGGGTGGGGATCTTCTCGGTGGCGGCCTGAGCGGCCGGCATCGGGCCGGTCTCGTCCTTGCCGAACAGGCCGATGTCGATGTCGTCCTCGTTCTCATCACGCAGCGCCGACTCGACCCGGGTGCTGAACAGTCCGAGAAGCGCACCGCCGACGAGAGCCACCAGACCCGCGGCACCGAGACTGATCGGCAGGATCCGCGACCACAACGCCACCCGGTCACGCTCAGCCCGGGCCGCGGCAACCTGGGATTCGACCGTCTGTTCCGACGAGATCACCTTGTAGTCGACCACCGCCACCTCGGGCTTCAGCGGGTCGCGGGCGTAGTAGTGGTTGGCGTGTTCTTCGGCCTTGACGAGGGTGCCGGTCACCGGGTCGACCCAGAAGGTGCGCTGGGCGGCGTAGAAGCGGGTCATCTTGATCGGCTCGTACGGGTCGACGCCCTCGATGCCCCACAACTCGGCCCGCGCGGTGACCTCGCCGTCCTCATTCTTGTCGTACAGCGAGGAGTACTTGATGGGATCGGTGAGCTTGCCGTCCGCGTCGTATCCGACGTTCTGGGTGAAGCGGTAGGTCGTCAGCCCGTTGACGTCGTCCTCGCCGTCGTAGTTGGCGTCGAAGGCCTTCTGGGCTATCGGATCGAAATACGCGTAGGACTTCTTCTGGGTATTGAACGGAAAGCGGTACGACAGCCCGTCATGCGGCAGCGCGACATTGGTGGGCGGCCTGTCGTCCTCGATCGTGCGCGGCTTCTGCACGGAGCCGCCGGGACGGTCGTCATCCGATACGGCCTCGGCCGTGCTGCGGTTCAGCGTCACGGTATCGACCATGGCCAGCAGCAGGCCGTTGTCCTTCTGCTTGTCGCTGCGCTTGACGGTGGTGCCGACCTGGAAGGTGACCACGTGGGCATTTGCCGGGGCTTCGACCGTCATCGCCTGCTGGGAGACCAGGGGGACGTCTTTGTCGACGATGAATTTCGCGCCGGGTCCCGCTGACAGGGAGGCGGGGTCCAGGGCGGTGCCGGTCCCGGTGCTGACCAGAGTCTGGTCGATATCCAGCGGAATCTTGCGGATCTTGCCTGCGGTATAGGTGGACAGCAGCAGACCCGCGATCAGCAGGGCCGATGCCAGCCCGATGATGCCCAACGCCGCGAGACGCAACGTGCTTGCGCGGTTCACGCTGCCCAGGCCTCCTTGATCTGCTGTCCTCCTCAACCGGACTGACCCTAACAGCCACGACCACGCTGAACCTTTCTGCGCTTGGATTCTGCGGTACCCGCCAACACCGGACTTGCAGGCCCGGGCACACTGATTCCCATGGAACAGCAGGTCGGCGGAACGCGACGGTTCCTGCCGGCTGTCGAGGGCATGCGGGCCTGCGCAGCCATGGGCGTTGTCCTCACCCACGTGGCGTTCCAGACCGGGACGTCGGGCGGGGTCATGGGGCGGTTACTGCACCGGTTCGACCTGGCGGTCGCCGTGTTCTTCGCGCTGTCCGGTTTCCTGCTCTGGCGGGGCCACGCCGCCGCCGCCCGCGACCTGCGGCATCGCCCGCCCACCGGCCACTACCTTCGCTCCAGGCTGGTCCGGATCATGCCCGGCTACCTGTTCGCGGTGATCGTGATCCTGACCCTGCTGCCGGAAGCCAACCACGCCAGCCCGACCGTCTGGCTGGCCAACCTCACGCTGACACAGGTCTATGTGCCGCTGACCCTGACCGCCGGACTGACCCAGATGTGGAGCCTCTCGGTGGAGGTGACGTTCTATCTGGCGCTGCCGATCCTGGCTTGGCTGGCCTACCGGCTGCCGGTGCGGGCCCGGGTGCCGGTGATCGCCGCGGTGGCGCTGGCCAGCCTGGGGTGGGGGCTGCTGCCCATCCACACCGCCGAAGGGGTCAACTTCCTGAACTGGCCGCCGGCCTACGCGTCCTGGTTCGCCGCCGGCATGTTGCTGGCCGAGTGGACCGTCAGCCCGCTGGGCTGGCCGCACGCGATCGCCCGCAACCGCCTGGCCATCACCGCCATCGCCGTGGTGGCCTACCTGATATCCGCTTCGCCGCTGGCGGGCCCGAGGGATCTCGTGCCGGCGACGCTGGCCCAGTTCGTGGTGCGCACCTCGATGGGCGCCGTCGTCGCCTGGGCGCTGCTGGCTCCCCTGGTGCTGGATCGGCCCGGGGACAGACACCGCATTCTCGGCAGCCGCGTGATGGTTATCCTGGGCCAGTGGTCCTACGGACTGTTCGTCTGGCATCTGGCGGCGCTGGTGATGGTTTTCCCGATGGTGGGCACATTCATGTTCAACGGCGACCTGATCGTGGTCTTCGTGCTCACCAGCGTGCTCGGTTTTGCGATGGCGGCGGTCAGCTACGCACTGATCGAGTCGCCGTGCCGGAACGCCCTGCGGCGCTGGGAGTACCGGCGTGCAGGAGCGGAGCGAACCGCGCCGCCTCCGCTGGACAGCTCAGTCACCGACGTTCCGGAGCCGGCGGTCGCGCGTTAACGTCGCGCGCCATCGGGTCAAGTCGCGCGTTAACGTCGCGCGCCATCGGGTCAAGTCGCGCGTTAACGTCGCGCGCCATCGGGTCAAGTCGCGCGATAACGTCGCGCGCCATTGAGCCGAGTCGCGCGATAACCTCGTCGCGCACCGCCGTGCGCCGCGCTTTGCCGGCGTCGTCGCGCAGCGGGG
>JBAXUD010000151.1:0-7321 GCA_037129875.1 Mycobacteriaceae bacterium | reverse complement strand
GGTGACCGCAAGGGCCAGCACAGCATCCGCATCAACGACCAATACCGCATCTGCTTCGTATGGACCGCCGCCGGCCCGCGGGACGTTCAAATTGTCGACTACCACTAGGGAAAGGACTTCACCATGAGGGATATTGCGCCGGTTCACCCCGGCCGGATTCTCGCCGATCAATACCTCACCGACCTTGGTCTTTCACAGCGCAAGCTAGCTGATCTGATCGACGTACCGCCGCGGCGCATCAATCAAATCATTCTGGGTCAGCGTGCCGTCACACCCGACACGTCGTTGCGGCTCGGGAAGCTGTTCAGCCAGTCGGACACTTACTGGCTGAACCTCCAGAAGCACTACGACATCGAAGTCGCACGTGAAACAGCCGACCTGAGCCGCGTTCAGGTCCTGGCGTCGTAGCCGAGCAATTCGATCCGATGCGCCGGCTATTAGGGGACGACATGTGTTTCCCGTTGGCCGATGGCAGCTGCGCGAAGGTGCTGACCGGTATCGACGACCATTCGCGGTATTGCGTGTCGGCGCGTGTGATGGCCTGGGAGCGCACCGGCGGGGTCTGTGATGGGTTGCGTGCGGCGATTAGCGCTTACGGTGGACCGGGGTAGGGCCGTTCGACTGGTCGCCAGCGTGGCGGTCCGCGAGGGACCAGAGCCAGTATTCGTCGCCGTACAACGGCGACTCCTTCTATCATTTGTGGTATCAACTCACCCAGATCAGCGACAAGATCGCCCGCCAGTTGCCCTCCGGCGTGATCAGCGCCAACACCGCCACGATGAAGTTCTACGGCGACGTGATCCGCAATTCCGGGGTGTGCAACGGGGCGTGAGCCCGAACCCACGAGCGAGGTCGGATGCATCCCTTCAGATTTGCGGTCCAGGTTTCCGAGCTGCCCTTCGACAGCTGGCGTGAACGCGTCCGCTGGTACGAGGACCTCGGATTCACCACCATCTCCGTTCCCGACCACTACACGATGTGGAGTTGGGATCCGCTCACCTTGATGGCGGCCGCCGCGGGCGTCACCCGGACCGCGGCTGTCGGCTCGACGGTGCTCAACGCCGCCATGCGCCAGCCGATCGACTTGGCCCGCATGGCGGCCACCCTTGCGGAGATCGCGGCCGGGGGCTGCGAACTCGGACTCGGCGGGGGATGGACGATCGACGACTTCAAGATCGTGGGGATGCCCTACGACCGTGGCGGCGTTCGACTCAACCGCCTGGAGGAGTACGTGCAGGCGATCACACTGCTGTGGAGCGGGCAGACGACGACCTACCGCGGCGACTACATCCGCCTCGATGATGCCCCGTCCGTCCTGCCGCCAACGCCGACCCGGCGGCCGAAGCTCCTGCTCGGTGGCACGCTGCCGCGGGCGCTGGATCTTGCCGGGCGGCATGCCGACATCGTGAGTGTCTTCCCGTCGCTGCAGTCCGGAAAGATCGGCTGGCCGGGCTGGGCCGAGGGATCGACGATCGCCCACACCGCACAGCAGACGGCTGTGGCCCGGGCGGGTGCGGAACGCGCGGGTCGTGATCCCGCGGATCTGGAGTTCAGTACACAGATTTCTTTCACCGCCGTCGCCGACGATCCGGGTCCGTTGCAGGAATTCGTGGCCAGCTCGACAGGTGTGCCGCCGAGTGCCCAGGACGACTCGACGGTCTTTCTCACCGGGACCCCGGCCCAGGCCCGTGACCGCTTGCAGCGCCGTCGCGACGAGACCGGCCTGAGCTACTTCGTGGTCTTCGATCCGGTGAACAATTACGCGGTCGAGGGATCGCCGACTCTTCCGGGCGATTCCGGCCCGGGCGCGGCCGATCGCTACCTGGAGGCTTTCGCCGATGCGGTGGTGCGCCCGCTCAGCGGGCAGTGATCAGTCTCCGTTCACCCGCGCCGACGCGGCCGCGCCCCTGGCCGAAACGGGGCGCGAAACCTTGGCAGCCGCGGGCCGCGCAGGTGTCGAGGCCGCGGACCGTAGGGAGGGGCCACTAACCACTCTTAGGTAATCGCCGTTGATCGCCTCTGCGCCGCTGTTGGGGCCGATGGCGGTGGCGCGGTTGTAATTGCCATTACCGGCAGTTGCGGCGCTATTGCGGCCGAGCACCACAGCGCGGTTGTAGGTACTGGCCACCCCCGGCGTTAACTCGCCCGCCTTCACGGTCTGGTTCAGCCCGTAGGCGTCGGCGCGGTTGTCGTGGCTGTCGGGTCCGACGCCGAGCGCCTCCACGGTCTGGTTGCCGCCTACTGCGGTGGCACGGTTGCTGGCGCCGGTCGCGGTCACGGTCTGGGCGAAGCCGGTCGCGCTGGCGACGTTGCTGCCGCCGTCCCCGGCGAATACAACGCTGTTGACGCCGGACCCGGTGGCGGTGTTGTTGTCGCCATTGCCCGCGGTGACGCGTTGGCCGATGCCGGCCGCGGTGGCGCGATTATTGATGCCGTCGGCGGTCGCGATGCTTTCCCACCCGAATGCTACGGCCCTGCTCAGGGAGCCCGTTGCAGTCGCCGTGACCCCCGGGCCGATCGCGAGTGCTGCGGAGAGTTTGCCCGAGCAGCTTGCGCCCGTCCCGATCGAAAACGCGGCGCCGCCCCCGGAAATGCCACACGCGCCGGTTGCCCCGGCAAGTCCGGGTGAGCAGATGGCTAACGTGCTGAGGACGGCTGCGCTGACCAGCGTCCCGCCTGCGATCCGACCCCGTACAACCGTTCGGCTCATCAGAGTGCCTTTCCTCGTGTAGTCCCGGTGCATCCTGACTGCAGAACGGCAAGTTACCAGCCGAGCTTGAACAAAGCACAGGCTCCGCGTCGGCCCGGGCGACGGTGCACTGGGGTATTCGCCGGGTGTTCGACGCCGCCAAGCAGCTTCCTGCGGCCGTCCAGCAGGGCATCGCCGCGGCCAGAGCGGACATCGACAACGCCCGTGCTTCGGCGAAGGCGGCGTCAACGACGCGCGTCGCCCTCGATGCGCCCACAGCCCTGGATTGCCGCGTCGGCGGCTTCTGCGGGCAATCCGGTTGCGGGCCAGTCGAAATCGACGCGGACCACGCCCGCCCGCGCCGCGAGGTCCGCGGTGGGTTCCGTCCGGGCCGGCGACTGACCCGGCGCCCGCCGCCGATGGCGCATCTCACCTGGTGACGTTGCGCTCGTGCTAGATTTCGGCCTGACGCAACATGCTGCGGAGGGGCCCCGCACTGGCGGGCGAGCGGCTCGGACAGTCCGGATTCCCTCCTCAATCCTCTGGCCCGTCCCAGTACCGAACGGAGGCCTCCGGATGCGCCGCACGGTCACTTCCAGCCGTGTGATCCGGGCGGCCGTCTCGGGGATCGCGGCACTGCTGGTTGTCTATCTGGCCCTGCTGGCACTTCGGCCCGCGCTGGCCGATTCGCTGCCGGCTGCACTGAGTTGGTTCGGCCGGCCCGCCTCGGTACCGACGATCATGATCGCTCTGGTGCTGCTGGGCGCGGCATGCGCGCTGAACTTCCGGACGCCTGGCCTGGACGTCAAGGGTGTGCCCGTCAAGGTCGTCGCGGCCCTGATCGCGACCACCCTGGTGCTCGGCATGAGCTCCTACGGGCCCTGCCACGACGAACGGCACCCGGCCTTCTTCTCGGCGCTTGCGTCGACCTTTTCCCTCTTCCGGGGAATCATCCGGCAGGACGGTAGCGGCGAGGTCTGTCCGATGCCCACGCCGGTGGCGCTGGAGGTGGCCCGGCTTTCTGCCCTCGCGACGATTTTCGTCGGCGTCGTCGGTGTCGCCGCCGTCCTGTTCCGGGCGCAGGCCGACCGGATTCGGGCGGCCCTGGCCCGCTCCGTCACGGCGGTGGTCGGTCTCGACGACGACGCACTCGCGATGGTCGGCGCACTCGCCCGGACGTCGGCGGACCGGCGCGGGACCCTGGTGGTGATCACCACCAGCGAGGAAAAGGTCAGTGCCGGTGAATGCCGCAGCCGGGGTGCCTGTGTCGTGACGGTGGATTTCAAACGCCCCGAAACCTATGAGTCACTTCGCTTGTGGCGCAGGCTCAAACGGCTCTATCTGCTCTCCCCCGATCCGTCCACCAACCTGCTGCGGCTGGGTCTGATCGATCCGCTGTCCGGGTCGGGCGAGGAAGGGCGGCTGCCGCTGACTGTGCGCATCGACGACCCGTGGCAGGCCGAGGCGTGGCGTTCGCAGCACTTCGGCGGATCGGACACCCGGTGGGCGGCCGACGCGGTGAGCAAGTACGAGGTGACGGCGCGGCGGCTTCTCGATCAGATCGTCGCCACCCGGAAAGTCTCCCGGATCATCGTGTGCGGGACCTCGCCGCTGACCCTCGCACTGTGCGCCGACGTGTCGCAGCGTCGCCTCGAGCGCGCCTACTACGCGGAGACCGGCGAACCCGCGCTCCCGGCGATGACGCTGGTCGCCAAGAATGCCGAGGAGTATCG
Organism: Mycobacteriaceae bacterium; assembly: GCA_037129875.1. Taxonomy (GTDB): domain Bacteria; phylum Actinomycetota; class Actinomycetes; order Mycobacteriales; family Mycobacteriaceae; genus Mycobacterium. The sequence goes on along the minus strand of JBAXUD010000151.1, from coordinate 2,899 downwards.
GCAGGATCATGAGTTTCATCTCAATCAGCGCGGGCTCGCATCGGATCAGCCACCGGTTGTCGCGGTGACGGAGACGCCGTCGGTGCGGGTGCTCACCGGGTTGATCAGCGATGGCGATGACGTTGTCACCGGACCCGCCACCACCGCCGTGATATTCGTCGACGCCGGGGCGGGATCCGGTGTCGACGCGACGACGGGGACACGGCTGGCCGCCCGCTATCCCGCCATGCCGGTCTATGCGTGGGACCCGATTTCGAGGGTCAGCGAGGAGCGATTGCCGATCGTGGGCCAGCTGATCACCTACCGCCTCGCCATGGATGTGCCGACGGGCCAGGCACACGACGCGTGGGAACGCGCGGCGATGCTCATTCACGACCGCTACGTGGCTGACACCGGCCGCGACACCCCCGCAACCCTGCCCTGGGTGCAACTCGCCGGGTTCTACCGCGGATCGAATCGGCGTCAGGTGCGCAACGCGCTGTGGATGGTCGAGCAGATCGGCGGCCACACCTGGAACAGCTGGGACGGCCCGGCCCTTGCGGCGCCATCGGCACCGGAACCGCTCGGACTCGAGCCGCTTGAGCGGTTACGCCGGCTCGGGTTCAGGCCCGAGGCTGCGATGGCGATGGCCCGGGCCGAACACGAAGACTGGTGCCGGTTCTACCGCAAGGAGGGCTGGCGGTATGGGCCGGTCCGCGACGACGACCGCAAGACTCACGACAAGCTGGTCGACTGGGCGGTCATCGAGGCTGATCCCACATTGCTCACAACGGCGTTGAACAGCCTGGCCGCAACGCTGTCGAGCCTTCGCGAACTCGGCTACCGATCCCGCCCGACCTGGGAGGAGTTCGACCGGGTCGGAACCGTTATCGCCGAACAGCGACCGGCGGCCTGGACCTGGACCACTCGATCCGGAGCCACGATGACGGCCAACGCCGGTGACTGGGCGGTGCGTGATCCTGACGGGGGTACCTGGTCGGTGAGCGACGACATCTTCCGCGCGAGCCACGAACCGGTGGATGCTCAGCAGTGGCGACGCCGCGGCCCAGTCCTGGCGCGACCTGCGCGCACCGCGGAGATCATCGACACTCTCGAGGGTCCGGTGACTGCCTCGGACGGCGACTGGGTAGTGCAGGGCATGCGCGGCGAACTCTGGCCGGTCCCGGCCGATCAGTTTGCCCGCCGATACCGCTCGGCAGATTCGCCGTCGGATTCACGATCGCCAAGGTGACCGGGTGTCCCGCATCTTCCTGAGTCACTCGAGCCGGGATTCCCGCGAGGCGATCGCAGTGAAGCGTTGGCTGGGGGAGCAGGATCCCGGGCTGGGCGACGAGATATTCCTCGACATCGATCCCGACACCGGTTTACAGCCCGGGGTGCGCTGGAAAGACGCACTGCGGCTTGCCAATGCGCGCTGCGAAGCGGTGATTTGCCTGCTGTCGCAGCACTGGGAAGCCTCGCAGGAATGCAAAGTCGAATACCGGACCGCCGAGAATCTCAACAAGCAGATCTTCTGTGCCCGCCTGGAACCGACGGCCGGGATGGACATGATCGCGGAGTGGCAGCAGTGCGACCTGTTCGGCGACGGTCCGGCGACGACGGTCCACATCGACGACGGCCCGCCGGTCGTGTTCGCCACCGAGGGCCTGCACCGCTTGCGGGACGCGATACGGGCCGCCGGTATCGGCGCGGAGTCGTTCGGCTGGCCCCCGCGGGGGGATCCGGGTAGGGCGCCGTATCGCGGATGGGAGCCGTTCGAAGAGCCCGACGCGGCAGTGTTCTTCGGTCGTGACTCCGAGATCGTGCGGGCCCTGGACGCGGTGCGCGGGATGCGGCTATCCGGGATGAAGTCGCTTTTCGTGGTGCTGGGGCCGTCCGGAACGGGCAAGTCGTCCTTCCTGCGTGCCGGACTGTTGCCGCGGCTGCGCCGTGAAGACCGCCGTTTTGTCGTGCTGGACATCGTGCGCCCGGAACGCAACGCGCTGACCGGCGAAACCGGTCTGGCCCGGGCGATTCACGCCACCCGGCACCGGCTCGGGCTGACCGCGCCGACGCTCGGTGAGATCAAGGCGGCCTGTACCGATAACCCCGAGCGGGCACGGGAGTTGCTGATCGGGGGCCGCGACGCGGCCGCGGTGCGCCTGCTGGATCAGACCGGTGCGCAGGCACCCCGGCCGACGCTGGTGTTGCCGGTCGACCAGGCCGAAGAACTGTTCGCCGCCGACGCCGGAGCCCAGGCCGACCAGTTCCTCGCCCTGATCGGCGAGTTGCTCTCCGGGGCCAACGATCTCTCCGGGGCCAACGATTCGGACATCGGGCTGATTGTCGCCGCCACCATCCGCACCGACCGCTACGAGTTGATGCAGACCCGACCCGAACTCGCCGGCGTGGAGACCGAACTGTTCGACGAGCTCAAACCGATGCCCGCGACCCAGTTCAAAGAGGTGATCACCGGGCCGGCGGCGCGGGCCACCGCGGCCGGACATCCGCTGCGGGTGGCGCCCGATCTGGTGGAGCGGTTGCTGGCCGACTGTGCCGAGGGTGCGGACACCCTGCCCATGCTGTCGTTGACCCTCGCCAGGTTGTTCACCGACTACGGCTCGTCGGGCGAACTGACCCTGCAGCAATACGAGGCGATGGGTGGGATGCGCCGTGTGGTGCAGACCGAGGTCGACGAGCTGCTGGCCACCGATCCCGAAGAACGACGCCGTCAACTGGACACGTTGCGGTCGGCGTTCATTCCGTGGCTGGCCACCATCAACCCGGCCAATAACCAACCCATGCGCCGGGTGTCCCGCTTCGCCGATCTGCCCGAAGCAAGCCGTCCCCTCGTCGAGGCCTTCGTCGCCAAACGGCTGATGGTCAAGGACGAACGCGACGGGCAGGTCGTCGTCGAGGT
>JBAXUD010000150.1:0-7350 GCA_037129875.1 Mycobacteriaceae bacterium | reverse complement strand
GGAATTGCCCACCACCGGGGTCGCCGCCGAAATAGCCAGACCCACAGAACGCGCGACGCTGGCCGGCCGCGACGACGCAGCAGGTTCAGCGACGGCGGTGCTGACCTCGCCGGAGTTGTCTAACGCAGGTGCGGACGCCGGGGTAGCGAGATCCGGCGCGGAGTCGTGACGACGTGCGGTGGCGGCTGCGCGCGGTGTGCTGTCGATATGACTGCCGCGGCCGGAGTGCCGCGCGGGGCTGCTCGCCGGGGACTGTGTCGGGGTAGAGGCCTGCGAGTCCGACGGGTTCGAAGAGTCCGGGGAATCAGAAGAACTCGAGGACGACGAACCCGACGAACCGGTCCTATCGGCAAACGCCATCGGCATCGCGGCAACAGCTGAGCCAACGCCCAACGCAACTGCCAGCGCACCCACACGACCCACGTAACGGGCGTAACTAGTCATCGATTTCCCCTCAGATAGGCGAACAGCCACAGCGCGAGCACAGGCTAGTCTCAGGCTGCCAGCGGTGCTCCGCATAAACCCCACCCAGCAGCCGATATGTAAGCTTGCGAGCACACAAATGGGAGGTTGGCTGCAAGGGCGGCCAGGGTCGGTCGAGGAGGTAGGGCCACATGGCACCAGTGCGAGGGCATTTCGTCGTCGCATCGCATTTCACCCGCGCCGAGGGGCCACGCCATCCGTGGACGACCGCGGGGGTGACGATCGACCTGCCCGTGATCGTCAACTGGGTGCAGACCGACGCTGTCACCGGCGAAGAGGAAGTGCGGATCGAAGCGCGGGTCGACCTGGCCGCCGACAAGCCGGAGATCGTCGAGATGTCCTTCGTCGCCCCTGCCGGCCTTGACCTGCCGGGGCTTCAGCGGGATTTCCGCTGGGCCTCTCCACTGACCGCCGTCACCGGCATCCTGCCCCGACTGATCGCGGCCGGGAAAGATCCGTTCGCCGCCGAGTTGCCCTTCCATGGATTTCCCGCCGTGGCGATCCAACCGGTGCGGCGCCACGGAGCGTTGAGCGATGAATTCCTGACGGCGATCGCCCGCGAGTACCTCGCGCGGGGCCGCGGCTACGCCGCCAGCCTCGCTCACGAGTACTTCGTCACGCCGCGAACCGTGGTCAGCTGGGTTGAAAAGGCAAGAGCCCGTGGGATTCTCAGTGCACCACCCGGCAGCGGGTCCGTGGGCGGCCATCTGTTGACGAAGCCGGGGCGCCGGACGTAGGAGAATGGCCAGTCAACCGACCAGCGCAGGCCGACCGAAGCGGGTCCGCACACCCGGGGAGAACAACGCGCGCAGCCGCTCGCCGCTGGGCCGAATTCCACTGGCGCCCAACAGATCGTCGTCGATTTCGAGGATGTCAGCGGCCCGCAGCACCCACGGTTCATGGTGGTTGGGCACCCACCAGGTCCGTCCGGCCTTGCGGGTATGCGCCCCCCACCGGGCGGTCAGCCACACCTCCAGCGGGCTGGGTTCGACGACCTCCCCGACGGCGACGCTCAGCCGGCTGCGCAGGCCGCGCCGGGGCCAGCGGCGCAGGCTGTCATAGGTGACGACGTCGCCGCTGCGGGTCATGGACATCTTCGCCCAGGTGTAGGGAATGCCGAGGCAGAGCCGAGTCAGCGGCACCACCGCGAGGCGGGCGGTCTCCAGGGACCGAAAGAGCACACCGTGGCGTCCGGCGTCATCGATCGAGTAGAGCCGGATGTTGGTCTCCAGGAAGGTGCCGAAGTAGGGCACCGGCGGCGAGGTCCCGAGCCTTGTCCCGCTCATCATGAAGGGCACCAGCGCCACGTAGGTCTGGCCGTCGGCGAAGATGTCCGGTCGCGTGCCGGGCGGGTACAGATGCTCGACGCTTGCCGGTTCCACCGGCCAGTGAATGAAGCTCAGCTCGCTCCACCGCTGATCGAACAGCGCCGGGGGCGCCAGCGGCGGCGGGCTGACGGGATAGCCGGCCAGTGCGGGAACCTTGGCGCCGGGGTTCGTCGGCTCGTCCACGCTCACGCCGTCCAGGGTGCCTCATTCGTCAAATGGGGCGTGGGCTGGTGCCAACGACTCCTGCGCAACGAGCGCCGGCAGGAACGAGGCCAGGTGGGTCATCTCCTGCGAGCAGTGCACCAGCAGGGCGCGGGCATCGAGTTCGTTGAGTCCGGAGAGACGCTTGGCGACGGGCACCACCGCCCGCAGCGGCACGTTGCGCGCCGCGATGTTGGGTCCGCCGAGCCAGAATCGTGAGCGCATGACGCTGCCGCCGGGAACGGCCTGAACGTGGTGGGCCAGGTATCCGATGTCCACCGGCAGGTCCACCAGACCGACGCGGCCGCAGACCGCCGTGGCGTCCACCCCGGCAACGACGGCGGCGTCCACCAGACCGAGTTCCTCGGGCCGCCGAAACTGGATGGCGCCACGAATCATCGCGCTGCCCAGATACTCGTCGACTTCGGAAGTGTGCCCGACGTAGCGCGCCCGACCGGTGGTGCCCGCTGGCGGCCGCCTGGCCCACTGTGCGTGCACATGGGCCCGCGGATGCCAGAGTTTGTAGCGCTCGGGGCTGTCGCTGTGCCACCCGAACCACCAATCGATCATCGCCGGCGTCACCCCGGGCATCTCGGTGACCAGGTTGACGTGGATCGCGCAGTCGGAGGTGACGGTGAAGCCGTTCTGCACCTCGGCGTCGACGATGGTGCCGATCGCCTGCGCCATCGGAGGGAAAAGCTGTTCGGCCATGGGGCTGTTGGCGACCGCGCGATGCGCGTCGGACGAGATGTCGGCCATATCGGGGTTCCAGAAGCGGGCGTAGGGCAGGCTGGCGAGATCGGTTGCCGACCAACCGAGTTGGCGACCTGGCACGGCCTTGGGTCCGGGCAGCCTCATGCCGCTCCGATCCAGCGGTGGAAGCGGCCGTCGGGATCATGTTTGGCGCGCAACGCTTCCAGTCGGGATCCGGCGGCCTCGGAAATCGCGCGGGAGGGTCGTCCCGGGTCGTCGGCGAACTGCACTCCGGTCGACAGCGGCGCCATGGCCGCGACGTTGTCGCGCGCCCATTGTGCGGTGCGGGGTCCTGCGGCCGGGTCGAGCCAGCCGCCGTAAAGCCCGAGATAGGTGCGGTCTTCCACTGTGAACGCCATATCCAAACGCTGCGCCGGCGGTGCCCAGTTCAGCCACAGCAGGTGTGCGGGCGGCGGAGGCATGGTGTCGGTGATGCGCTGAATGTGCGGCAGCAGTTCATCGGCGCCGGCGTGGGTCCAGAGGTTGTCGGTGATCCAGTTGGCCTTCGGATAGTGCTGCATCACACCGGAATACAATGCGCTCATCGGTGCGGGCACCAACGGCACTCGCACCCGGGCACCCTTGGGCCTGCTGGCCAGGAATGCTGTGGCGGCGGTGGCTGCGGCCCGCGACTCGGCGATGACGGGAATCGCCAACTCGATACGCACCGGCGAGGCGCCCGTGCGTGCCCGCAGCGGCGGCGGGAATGAGGCGCTTCGCGATACCAGGAACTGCATCTCCACCTCGGGCGGGACGTCCGCGCCGATACGGTCCATCCAGCGGACCACGTCCGCCAGTCGTTCGGCGGGATACTGGATGAGCGAGGTTCCGATGAACCCGGGCTCCGGGAACACCCTGAGGTGGAACCGCACCACCACGCCGAAGAAGTCCGGCCCCGATCCCCTTGCCGCCCAGAGCATCTCGGAGTTCTCGGTCTCGTCGGCGTGCCGGAGTTCGCCGTCGGCGTCGACGTAGTCGATCCCGATCACGTTGGAGCACGCCGGGCCCAGGACCCTGCCGTTCCAGCCGAAGCCGCCCTGCAGCAGGTACCCGCCGATGCACACCCCGCGGCAGTGGCCGACGGGAAAGAACAGGCCGTGCTTCATCAACTCGGCGAGCAGCACGCTGCCGCCGATGCCGGGCTCGGCCGTCGCGGTCATCGCCGTCTTGTCAACGGTGAACGCAGTCAGGCGCGACACATCGATCAGCACACCGTCGTCGCGCACGTGGTTGCCCGACCAACTGTGGCCACCGGAGCGGACTGCGACGCGCTGCCCCGCAGCCTTGGCCGCCCGCACCGCGGCCACCACATCGGCGATGGAGTTGGCCTGCACGATGGCCTCCGGGAAGCGATCGGGCATGTTCGTCCGCCATAGCGCAGCACTGCGCGCGCTTTCATACCCCGCGCTGTCGGGGATGAATGATCGGCCTGCTTCGACCGTGCCGCCCGCCATGCTCACACCTCGCCGCCGGATAACGGCAGCGGGCGCCACTGCACGAATTCCATTGGTGCGCTGACCAATCGGCGGGCTTTGGGCTTACCGACCCCCAGCAGCTGCAACAGATACTCCACCACCGCGGACACCGCGGAGACCGGAAGGCGACCACGGTGAATGTCAAGACACGCACCCAAGATCACCCCGGCGTAGACCGTGCAGACAACCTCGAAGTCCGCCACCGCGAACACCCCGGAGTCGATGCCGCGTTGCAGGTCTGCGTGCAGATGGGCGCGCACCCCGGCAGCGAAGCGATCGGCTGGCAGGCCGGAGTCGAACAGCAGGCGCCCGACATCGGGCCGGTGCGCCAGGAGCATGAGCGTCTGCCGCGCCGAGCGGGCGACGACCTCGGCCTCGTCGGCGGCGCCGGCGGTAACCGCTCCCAGCACCCGGGCGTGCTCGGCGAGGATCAGGGCGCCGACGGCGTCGATCGCCTCGGGCAGGGAATCGAAGTAGTTGTAGAAGGTGCCCTGCGCGACTGCGGACCGGGCGACCAGCTGCGGAACCGAGATGGCCGACCCGTCGGGATCGAGCAGCAGCTCCTGCAAGCCGACCAGAAGCGACTCGCGGGTGCGGGCCCTCTTCGTCGGCGTCGCGGTTGCCATGGGACCCAGCCTGCTACTGGAATGACAGATTGTCAATTACGGTCGGATGCGCACGAACGCCGCCCAGGTGAACGGCTGCACCGCGCCGCCGGGCGTGGCGTGCAACTCCCGATCCTGGGCGACCAGAGACCACTCAGCGCCCAGGAACTCCGCCAGTTCCGGCGGGTCGCGGCGCACGACGGGTAACCCCGAGCAGTGCGTCGGCCCGTCGGAAGCAAAGCACCCGAACACCGCAACCGTGCCGGGCCTGCTGGCGGCGTCCAGGGCTCGCCGATAGCGGCGCTGGTCGCCCACAGAGGTGAGGAAGTGCATCACCGCGCGGTCATGCCACACATCGAATACCCGGGCCGGCGACCACGCGCAGATGTCGGTGTGAATCCACGTCACCTGCGCGGCATCCTGACCCAGTCGCTCCTGTGCGATGTGCAGGGCGGCTTCCGAGATGTCGACCACCGTCACATCGTGATGGCCGCGTGCAAGCAGGCTGTCGACCAGGCGCGAGGTACCGCCGCCCACATCGACCACCGAGGCGTCGGCCGCCGCACCTGCGGCATCGATCATCCGTAGTGACATCGCCGGGTCGGCTTCGAACCAGCTGCGGGTGCTCTCCCCTTGGGCATAGGCGTCATCCCAAAGCGAAGCCAATTGAATTTCGGTCACAACGCCAGTGTCCACCAGGGCCCCGGGCGGCGGCAGTTGTACCCCTAAGACCCTTCCGACATCCACCTACGCCAGTTCGATGACCGAGTGACCAGCCATCAACACGGGACCCGGCGGCCCGGTTAGCGTTGTGCCCGAACGCCATTCCCGCAAGGGAGACGCTATCGCGCTGCTCCGCCGTCAGAATCCCAGCGTTCCTGCGCGGCGCCCCTCTGGGCGCGGGATTCCCTGTCTTGCAGGCTGACCATGAGCAGACCATCGACGGTCGACTCGTTGTTCGGGGCAGCCGCTGCCATCAGGGTGGCGTGCGCCCGGTCCGGCTCAGTGTGCGGCGGGACTACCAGCAGAACAATTCTGCTGCCACCCCGTCCGAGGACTTCGATGGTGTTGGAAGGCTGAAGTCGGTATCCGTCGAGGCTCACCGCCGACCAACGATGAGAAGGTCTATCGCGCAAGGCAGTTCAGTAATAATGGCGGCGGCCGCCGACCGCGTGCCCCAGCGACCCCAACACCCAGAGCACTCCGCCGACGACCAACAGGATTACCCCAATGGACCAGAGGATGGAGATTTTGAACACGAATCCGAGAACGAGAAGAACGATTCCGAGGGTGACACTGCAACGCTTGTCGCGAGCGCACCCGTTGCGATCAACCCGCCGAGTACTCTACGAACTTTCGCAGTCGGCCGCATTTTCTTCATTTGCACCTCCTGGCGCGCCAAATCGTCGCTCTTTCAAGGACTCAACCCCGCGTCGCTGCCTAGACGAACAATCCCAAAGCCGTTGTGCTGGAGTCGCTTCCCATAGCGGCGATGAAGTTTCCGAAGAAGAAGAGTTGCAGGACAAGCCAGATTCCGGCCAGAACTATCAAAGCGATACGGCCAGGCCCGAGTGGGCTCTTCTGGACGTTTACCTGACCCCACTCGTTAACGCTGACCGTTTCGCGGCGTTCTCCGGTGAACGCGCCGAGCAAAAGCCAGACAGGAACCCAAAAGCCGCAGGACAACACGGCGAGCAAAAGATGTAAAACGTTGTTTACAGGCTTTCCCGCAACGACGACGGCGTAGGTGGGCATCCTGGATTCGATGCGTTTGCCTTGACCCGATAACGCCATAAGGTTTTGGTCAAGCACTGCCGACCGTTGGTGCTCAGTAAGCATCTGTCCTTGCATGGGTCAGCACTCGCAGCCGAGGCCGTCGCCGTCCCGGTCCAGCTTGGACTGGTACTTGTCGCTGCTAGACGGGATGTCGCAGTCTCCGTTTTGTTTCGCGACGGTGCAGTTGGGGTACGGATCTTGCGGCAGCGGCACGGCGCTCACTTGCGCTGCGGAACCGATAGCGAGCGCTCCGGCCATGGCGACGATGAGCAGCCCGATTGTGCGGATCATTCTTGAAGCCCCCTTACCTGGTTCCCCTGACAGGATCTTCACACCAAATGGCGGTTGGGGTCGGCTTCCGATAGAGGATCTAGCAAATTAGGGTCGGAAGTCCTTTCCGGAATCAGCCCCCGGCTTCTGCCTTCGGGGTCTCGCCGCTGGGCAGCAGGTACGGCGGGGCACCGGCGCTGGGGATGTAGTCGTAATGAGCCACTTGGCCGTTCTCGTTCTCCGCGCCAGCTTTAAACGTAGAGATGATTTCTGCTTCCTGCGGGTTGCACAGCAGGATCAGCTGTGAGGTGGGATCGGTGCCGTAGCCGTGCTCCTCGACGTGCTTGATTGCAACGACGATCATGGCGCCCCAGCCTCCGATGGCAGAACTTCAGTTAACGTATCCGGAACAACTGTCAACAGTGTTGACCTACGTTGAAGGTCTACAGTTGCGGGCGG
>JBAXUD010000015.1:0-18327 GCA_037129875.1 Mycobacteriaceae bacterium | reverse complement strand
TCTTGTTGATACCGCTGCGCAGTTCGGATTTCACCAGGGTGAACTTGCTGGCCTCGGCGGCCAGACGCGCGGCGTAGGCCTCCCGCCCCACCTTGGTCGCGCGGTAGGCGCCGGATCCGGCGACGACGAAGCTGCCCGACATCACCTGGTCGCCGACCACCTTGTCGATCGGGTCGGCCTCGCCGGTGAGCAGCGACTCGTCGACCTCGAACGCGCTGGCCTCCAGCAGTTCCCCGTCGACGACGATCTGATCGCCCGGGCCGAGTTCGATCACGTCGTCGAGCACCACCTTGTTGGGCGGCAGTTCAGCGGTGCCCGACTGGCGGCGCACCGTGGGCTTGGCCTGACCGACGATGGCCAGGCTGTCCAGCGTCTGCTTGGCCCGCAACTCCTGGATGATGCCGATGGCGCTGTTGGCGACGATCAGCAACCCGAACAGGCCGTTGATCAGTGAGCCGGTGGCCAGCACGATGAGGAACAGCACCCCGAGGATGGCGTTGATCCGGGTGAACACGTTGGCGCGGACGATTTCGTTGACACTGCGCGAGGCGCGGCTGGGGACGTCGTTGGTCTTGCCCTCGGCGACCCGGGCTGCGACCTCGGAGTCGGAGAGCCCTGCGGCAATGCTGACCGTCATCGAGACTTCCGCTCCTCGCGCATCATCGGGTGAAGGTTCCCATCTTGTCGGCGTCGAAATACTCCAGCGTCAACCTGTTGCCGTCGAAGGTCGCTGCGGAAAGGCTTCCCGCAGGAGCGTTTTCGCCGGCCAGCTCGAAGGTGAACACGTCGCCGTCCCGGTGCCGCAGCGGGTAGACGTCAGGGCGCGGCCCGATTGCCAGGCTGAGCTGCCCGTTCTTCTCGGCGACGGTGGCCGGGCCCCAGTAGGCATTGGCGTAGCTGCCGGTATAGGCGGCCAGTGGACGCGGCGGTGCGGGGTTGTCCGGCGGTGACTTGCCGACGAGGCTGCCGACCGGGGTGTCCATCGAGGCGAACGCGCCGGCGTAGAGCTTTCGCCAGTCCTCCCGGACCTCGCCGAACTGGACCAGGTCGGCGAACTCGGCGGTCAGCGTCTCCGGCACGCCCGACGGCGCGGCGTTGGTCAGCGCGACGATCGCCACGCCGGCCGACGGGATGATGACGAAATTGGTTGCGGCGCCGAGACTGAAGGCTCCCGAATGGCTGAACTGAGTGCGTCCGGCCGATGATGTCCCGACGTTGAAACCAAAGCCGTAGAAGCCCGGCCGCATCGCCTGTTCGCTCGGGGGGTTGGACACGATCTGCGGTGTCAGCGCGGGCAGCAGCGCTTTCGGTTCGACGACGGTCGCACCGTTGTAACTGCCATCGGCCAGCAGCATCGTCAGCCAGTGGGTGAGGTCGTTGACCGAGGCGCTGACCCCGCCCGCCGGCGACTGGGCATCCGGGTCGCGAGTGAAGCGGGGCGCGTACCCGGCGTCGGTCTTCACATGGCCGACCGCCTTGTTGGGGCGCGCTTGATAGTCGGCGAAACGGGAACTGCTGGACGCCATTCCCAGCGGCCGGTACAGCACCCGCTCGCTCAGGTCCTCCCACGACTCGCCGGCACCCGAGGCAACCGCCTCGGCCGCGGCCGTGACACCGAAGTTGGTGTAGGCGTAAGACGTTCGGAACTCCTCGAGTGGCAGCAGCCTCAATCGTTCCAGCACGGCGCGACGGTCGTAGCCGAGATCCTCGAGCATGTCGCCGGCATGGTCGGGCAGCCCTGAGCGATGTGCGAAAAAGTCGCCGACGCTGACCATGCGGGTGACGGCCGGATCGGAAAGGCCGAACCACGGCAGCTTGGCGACGACCGGGGTGTCCCATCCGACGGCGCCGGCGCCCACCTGATGGGCGACTACGGTGGCGGCAAGCGGTTTGGACAGCGACGCCAACTGGAACACCGTGTCGGCGTCCACCTTGTCCGGCTTGTCGGCATCGCGCACTCCGAAACCCTTGGCGTACAGAGTCTTTCCATCATGGACCACCGCGACCGCCATACCGGGGATACCTGAGGACGACATCAGGTCGTCCACGATACCGTCGATTTTTCCGACGGCGTTGTCAACGGCGTTGTCCGGCAACGGAACCGCCGCGACCAGGGGTGGCGGTTCGTCGGAGAGTGTTGCGCCTGAGGTTTGTTGGGTTGCGGGTGAGCTGCAGGCGGTCACCGCAGCGGCCAGGAGGATGGCAAGAGCGCGACGGGCTCGGGTCAAAGCCGCCACCAGGTTTCGACCGCGCTCGGGCCCGGCAGCACCCGGCCGCCGGGCTTGGGCACGACGATATCGACGGCGCCGGCCGCAGCTGCCTCCACCAGTCGCTCGGCGGGTTCGGCCCACGGGTGCGGCGCCAACCGGAAGGTGCCCCAGTGGATCGGCACCATGAGTCCACCCGGGGCGGCGGCATTGAGATCCAGGTGCGCCCGCACGGCCTCCTCCGGGTTCATGTGGATGTCGGGCCAACTCTTGTTGTAGGCGCCGATCGGCAGCAACGTCAGGTCGAACGGGCCGTGATGGGCCCCGATGTCGGCGAAGCTGCTGGTGTACCCGGTGTCGCCACCGAAGAACGCCCGATGCCGCGGCCCGGTGAACACCCACGACGACCACAGGGTGTTGTTGCGGGAGAGGAATCGCCCGGAGTAGTGCCGGGCCGGGGTGCAGGTCAGGGTGAGGTCGTCGATCGTGTAGCTGGAGCCCCAGTCCAGTTCGACGACACGCGACGACGGTATGCCCCATTCGCGCAGGTGGGCTCCCACGCCCAGCGGCGTGACGAACATCGACCGCTGGGAGCGCGCCAGCGCCTGGATGGTGTCCATGTCGAGGTGGTCATGATGATCGTGGCTGATCACCACGGCATCCACCGCAGGAAGCGCCTCCAGCGGCACCGGTGGCGGATGCAGCCGGCGGGGGCCGATGTTCTGTGACGGAGAACAGCGTTCACTCCACACCGGGTCGGTGAGCAACCGGAAGCCGTCGATCTCCACCAGCGCGGTGGCGTGCCCAAGCCAGGTGACCGCCAGCGGGCCGGCGGTGGAGCTCGGCCGGGATTCCGCCAGGGGAATGTTGGCCTTCGGCAGACTGTGTAAGCGGCCCGAGAACATCTCGAACAGAATCAGACGGTTCTCCTCGGTTTCTAGCCGAAAGGCCGAGGAGGGCTCGAGATTGTGGAACACCCCGTCGGAAAAGTTCGGCGATCCGCTCGCGGCCGCCCGGATCGCACCCGGACCGGCGCCCAGCGCAGCCGGTGTGTCACGCAGGGCGCGCAGAGCCCACCCGCCGGCAGCCAGCGAGGCGGATCCGGCTGCAACGCGCAACGCGGCCTTGCCGCTGGGCAGCAACGCAGAGAGGTCGGGTAGGCCGGGCACGGTTCAGGCTCCCTGGAACCTCGCGGAGCGCTTCTCGAAGCGGGCCACCTGCGCTTCGATCACGTCCTGGCTGCCCCACGCTTTGTCGAAAAGCTCCTTGTGCAGATCGCTCTGCTCCTCGTAGGCGCCGTCGTCGTTGAGTACCCGCTTGGAGTGCCGCAACGACAACGGCGCGAACCCGGCGATCTCCGCGGCCCAGGCCTGAGCATCGGCCAGGGATCCGATGCGGTTGGCCATGCCGGTCATCAACGCGGTGTCGGCGTCGAGCTTCTCGGCGGCCAGCAGCATGGCGCGGGCGCGGCCGTGTCCAGCGAGTGAGGAGAGCCGACGGACGCTCCAATTATCAAGCGCCAGGCCATATCTGGCGATCGGAAACTGGAAGTAGGCGCCCGGCGCGACGACCCGAAGGTCGCAGACCATAGCTAGCTGCACACCCGCGCCGATGGCAGGTCCGTTGATGGCGGCGATCACCGGCACGGGTGCGGCGTCGATGGCCAGGTTGAGCGCGATCGCCTTCTCCGGGAAGTCGGCGGCGAAGACGTCACCGGAGAGGTCGGCACCGGCGCAGAACACGGTGCCCGCCCCGGTGAGAACGATGGCCCGGACGTCGTCGCCGGCCGCCTTCTCCACCGCCTCGCGCAGGGTGTCCACCAATTCGGTGTTCAATGCGTTGCGCCGTTGGGGACGCTGCATCTCGATCGTGGTCACATCCCCGACGCGCTCGATACCGATCATGGGGCCCAAGCCTACTGGCGGCTAACGCCCGGCGAATCTCCAGGCATAGACGAGGATGAACAGGTTGATCAGCAGCATGCCGCAGGCTTGGAACGCTTCAGCCACTGAGTCTCCGGACCGGAAGCGGATGCCGACCCCCAGAGCCATGAGCAAGCTCAGGCCGCCGGACGCGGCGATGGTGAGGCCGGGCACGAAGTACCCGGCGACGAGCCCCAGCGAACCGGCGACCTCCAGGACTCCGGTCAGCTTGCGGAATCTGGCCATCCCATAGCGTTCGAACTCCTTCTCCATCGCGTTGGCGAAGAGCACGCTCAATCCGTAGAAGAGGAAAGCGACAATCGACGCCACCTTGAGTACCTGGTAGAGCATCCCCATGGGATTCCGATCGGTTATCGTCCACAGAAGCGACATCACTCGGCAGAAGGGCGTCCATGTCAAGCAATTTGGTCTCCAACATACTTCAGGTCATCGTCGGACTCGGGCTTCTCAACGTCTGGCTGGTGCGGGCCCGCTCATCGACGGCCTACCGTGGCGGCGCGGCGGGGTCGCTCAAGGAAGAGTTCGCCGTCTACGGACTCCCCGACTGGACCTTCTACCTGGTTGGCGGCTTGAAGGTCGTCTGCGGAGCACTCCTGATTGCGGGCATCTGGCTTCCAGGGCTCGTCCGGCTGCCCGCAGCGGTCGTCGCGGTGTTGATGGTCGGCGCGCTGGCAATGCATGCGAAGGTCAAGGACCCGGTGTCGAAGTTCCTGCCGGCACTGGCCGTGCTGCTGATGTGCGTCGCCATTTTCCTGCTGCACTGACGGTTTCCTGATCCGCAGTGGGGCAATGGCTTTCGCGCTCGATGCCGGTCATGAACACAGAGCCTTACTGGTCCGTTTCCGGACCGGGCGGATTGCGGTGTGCCGCCCCGAGCAGGGCACACACCTGTTCATCGGAGGTCTGGTCGAAATCGTCGTAGCCCTGGCCGACCGCCATGAAGTCCCTCGGCACACCTATGCAGACCACCTCGTCGGCGACCTTGCGCAATTCGGCGATGGTGTCCGCCGCACCGATGGGGGCGGCCAGGACCACCGTGTCTGCGCCACGGGCACGCGCGACCAGGACGGCGGCCCGGGCCGTGGCCCCGGTGGCGAAGCCGTCGTCGACGATGAGCACCGTGCGCGCTGTGAGGTCCAGACCCGGCCGGCCGCCGCGGTAGCGGTCGACCCGCCGCTGCAGTTCGGTCCGTTGCGCGTCTTCCACGGCCGCGATGGCCTCGGCCCGGAGCCCGAGGCGGCGCACCACGACGTCGTTGAGCACCTCGACGCCGCCCTCGCCGATCGCCCCGAAGGCCAGTTCCGGTTGGTAGGGCACGCCGAGTTTGCGCACCACCAGCACGTCGAGCGGAGCGTGCAGTGCGGCGGCCACCTCAAAGGCGACCGGCACGCCGCCACGGGGCAGGCCCAGCACCAGCAGATCGCGCTCGCGGTAGCGACCGAGTGCCTCGGCCAGCCGCCGCCCGGCGTCCGCCCGGTCGGCGAATCGCTTCATACATCGATTCTGCGCTCAGGCCAGGGAGTCGATCCAGGCGCGGTGCAGGGCGGCGTACCGCCCGCCCGCAACGATCAGGGCATCCGGCGCCCCGTCCTCGATGATGCGGCCGTGTTCGAGCACCAGTACCCGGTCGGCGATCGCCACCGTCGAGAGCCGGTGGGCGATGATCAGCGCGGTACGACTGGCGAGCACGGTCCGCAGCGCCCGTTGCACCAGACGCTCGCTGGGGATGTCCAGCGAGGACGTCGCCTCGTCGAGGATCAGGACGGCCGGGTCGGCGAGGAACGCACGGGCGAAGGCAACCAGTTGGCGTTGCCCTGCTGAGAGCCGGCCCCCCCGTTTGGCGACGTCGGTGTCGTAGCCGTCGGGCAGTGCGGTGATGAACTCGTCGGCGCCCACGGCCGACGCTGCGGACCGCACCTGCGCGTCGGTGGCGTCGGGGCGGCCGAAGCGGATGTTGTCGGCGACGGTGCCGGAGAACAGGAAGTTCTCCTGCGTCACCATGACGACGTGGCGGCGCAGGTCGGCCTGCGCGAGGTCACGCAGATCGACACCGTCGAGGGTGACCGAACCGGCGTCCGGGTCATAGAAGCGGGCGATCAGCTTGGCGATGGTGGTCTTGCCCGAGCCGGTGGTGCCGACCAGGGCGACGGTCTGTCCGGCCGGCAACGTCAACGTCATCCCGGACAGCACCGGGTGTGCCGGCACATACTCGAAATTCACGTCGCGCAAACCGATTTCACCCCCTACCGTCGTCAGCCGCACCGGCTGGGGCGGGTCGGCGATCCGCGGTTTCTGGGCGAGCACGCCGGCGATTTTCTCCAGCGCCGACGACGCCGACTGAAAGGTGTTGAAGAACTGGGAAATCTCCTGCATGGGCTCGAAGAACATCCGCAGGTACAGCAGGAAGGCGGTCAGGGTGCCGATCGTCATCTGGTCGTGCATCACCCGGTAGCCGCCGTAGAGCAGCACCATGCCGGTGGTCAGGTTGCCCACCAGTTTCACCGCGGGCATGAAGACGGCCAGCAGCCGGAAGCTCTGCTCGTTGTCCACCCGGTACTCGTCGGCGACGGCATCGAAGATCTGCTGGTTTCGCGGCTGGCGGCGGTATGCCTGGACCGCTTTGATCCCGGTCATGGTCTCGACGAACTGGACGATCACCAGCGCGGCGCTCTCCCGCACCCGGCGGTAGGTGGTGGCCGACTCGCGCGCGAACCAACGCACCAGTCCCACCAGCACCGGGAAGGCCGCCAGGCACATCAGGCCCAGCCGGACATCGAGGACCACCAACAGGATCGCGGTTCCGACCAGGGTGAGCGCCGCGGTGACCAGGCTGTCGAAGCCGTTTTCGAGCATGTCCTGGATGGCTTCGATGTCGTTGGTCGACCGGCTGACCACCCGGCCGGAGGTGTAACGGTCGTGGAAGGCGATATCGAGGTGGCCGAAGTGGCGGAACAGCCGGCGGCGCAGCTCGAGCAGCATGCGCTGACCGATCCGGCCGGATGCGTTGAGGAACGCCATCCGGCTGACGGCCTGCACGGCCACCAGCCCGCAGAGCACGGCCACCACCACCATGAGTTCACCGGCGGAGCCACCGGCCAGCAGCGGCGGGATGGCGTGGTCGATACCGCGCTTGACCAATAGCGGAATAGCCAGGCGCGCAGCATTTTCCGCGACCACGACCACCGCAAGTGCGGCCACCGCGTACCGGTAGGGCGACAACAGATCCCGCAACAGCTCGAGGGCTTCGCGCCGGCGGGGACGGGACTCGTCGATCGGCAGATCGCCCAGCTGCTCGTCGAGTTGACCGCGCCAGGAGTTTTGCGTTCCGTCGCTCACCGGGCACCGCCGTCGGAGGCCGCGTAACCACCGGGCCGGCGGGCGACCGTCCGCTGTTCGTACGCCTCCTCGCAGGTGTGGTCCAGCCGTGTGCGGGCATCGTCGGTTTCCCATACGGGCTGTGGCTCGCAACCGTCGTCGAGTTCGTCGTCGGCGGCCAGCAGGTATCGGTAGCGCGGGACGCCGGCGAGCAACTCGTCGTGGGTTCCGATGTGGGTGATGGTGTGGGTGGGCGTGCCCGCGATGTCCACCGTGTCCAGCAGGGCCACGCGATCAGCCAGCAGAACCGTCGAAGCACGATGGGCCACAAGGATTGTGGTGACGCCGGCCAGCGCCTCGCTCAGCGCTTCGGTGACTTTCGCCTCGGTATGCACGTCGAGAGCCGACAGGGTGTCGTCGAGGACCAGCACCGTCGGCCGGGCCAGGATCGCGCGGGCCAGGGCCAGGCGCTGGCGCTGACCGCCGGACAGACTCATGCCCTGCTCGCCGATCCGGGTGTCCAGTCCGAACGGCAGGTCGTAGACGAACTCTGCGGCGGCGATCTCGACTGCTTCTGCGATCTCGGCGGCGGCGGCGGGGTCATCCGGAGATCGGCCCAGAGTCAGGTTCTCCGCGACCGACATCGAGAACAACGTCGGGTCCTCGAAGGCGACGGCCACCGCGCGCCGCAGTGCCTCAAGCGAGAGGTCCCTGATGTCGACGCCGTCGAGGAGGATGGCGCCCTCGGTCACGTCGTGGAGTCGCGGCAGGAGCCCGGCCAGGACCGACTTTCCCGAGCCGGTCGCGCCCACCAGGGCGAGCGTCTCCCCCGGTGCGACGGTGACCGATACCCGGCGCAACACCCAGTCCTCGGGGCCCGCATCGTCGTCAGACCCCGCGAATTTGTCCGACTCCTCAGCCGGGCTCGTGCCTCGCCCCGCATCGTCGTCAGACGCTGCGAACCGGAAGCCCACGTCCACGAATTCCAGGCGGCCGTCCCGGGGCACCTCCGGCCGGGGACCGTCATCGATCTCCACCGGCGCATCGAAGATCTCGGCGATCCGGTTGGCGGCCGTCATCGACTCCTGGGTCATCGAGAGCAGGAAGCCCAGGGACGCGATCGGCCACACCAGCGACAGCATCATGGTGATGAACGCCACCAGGGTCCCCATCGTGACCAGTCCGTGCCCGGCCGCGTAGGCGCCGAAGGCCAGCACGATGATCAGGGTGATGTTGGGAATCACCTCCAGCAGCGTCCAGAACCGCGACGACACCGACACTTTGCCTATCTGGATGTCGTAGAGCAGGGTGGCCTGGCGGTCGAACCGGTCGTAGATGTAGTCCTCGCGGCCGAAGGACTTGACCGCCCGCACCCCCAGTGCGGCCTCCTCGACGTGGGTGGCGACGTGTCCGGCCTGGTCCTGCGCGCTGCGGGAGAGGTGGGTGAAAGCTCGCTCGAATCGCAGCATGGTCAGGGTCACCGGCACGACCGAGACCGCCACCACCACCCCGAGTGGCCAGTACATCGCCAGCAGGATGGCCGTGACCACGACGATCTGCAGGATGTTGAGCATGAGGAACACCAGGCCGAAGGACAGCAACCGCCGAATTGTGCTCAGGTCGTTCATGATTCGAGAGAGCAGCTGCCCGGACTGCCACCGCCCGTGAAACGACATCGGCAGGATTTGCAGCCTCGCGTACAGATCCTTGCGGATGTCGGCCTCCACCCCCATAGTGGCGCGTGACACCAGCCACCGACGGATGAACCACAGCACCGCCTCGGTGATCCCCACCGCCGTCGCCGCGGAACCCAGCACCCACAGCGCGTGCGGGTCGCGGTGTCGCACCGGGCCGTCGATGACCGCCTTGGTCATCAGCGGAATGGCGACTGTCGCCGCCAGGCTCACCACCGCGATGACGATCATCGCGATCCAGCGCACCCGATAGGGCCTCAGATAGGGCAGCATCCTGAGCAGGTCGGAAGCCCCGCGCACGCGCGGCGGCGGGGCCGCGAGGGACACCCCTGACCGAATGCCCACCACTGAAATGCCTCCTCGCGTCATCTGATAGCCAACGTAGTGGCCGCAGGGGGTCGACCGGGGATCGCAGTGTCCACCGTCGGCCACGCCTCCCACCCGTATACCCACCGATCCGGCACTATGGGTTCATGGACAGCGTCCCGGCTTCACCGCGCGTGCTCGTGGTCGACGACGACCCCGACGTGCTCGCGTCGCTGGAGCGCGGGCTGCGACTGTCCGGGTTCGAGGTGTCCACCGCTGTCGACGGGGCCGAGGCGCTGCGCAGCGCCACCGAGACCCGCCCGGACGCGATCGTGCTGGACATCAACATGCCGGTGCTCGACGGCGTCAGCGTGGTGACCGCCTTGCGGGCGATGGACAACGACGTGCCGGTGTGTGTGCTCTCCGCCCGCAGTTCGGTCGACGACCGGGTGGCCGGTCTGGAAGCCGGCGCCGACGACTATCTGGTCAAGCCGTTCGTGCTCGCCGAGTTGGTCGCCCGGGTGAAGGCGCTGCTGCGCCGGCGCGGCGCCGTCGCGACGTTCTCCTCCGAGACCATCCAGGTCGGGCCGTTGGAGGTCGACATCCCCGGCCGGCGGGCCCGGGTCAACGGGGTGGACGTGGACCTGACCAAACGCGAATTCGATCTGCTGGCCGTGCTCGCCGAGCACAAGACCGCGGTGCTCAGCCGGGCTCAGCTGCTGGAGCTGGTGTGGGGTTACGACTTCGCCGCCGACACCAACGTCGTCGACGTGTTCATCGGTTACCTGCGTCGCAAGCTCGAAGCCGGGGGCGCGCCCCGCCTGCTGCACACCGTGCGCGGAGTCGGCTTCGTGTTACGCACGCAGTGAATTAATGCTGTCCCGCATTTTCCGCCGCACCCCGTCGCTGCGTACCCGGGTGGCGTTCGCGACGGCGATCGGGGCGGCCATCGTGGTCACCATCGTCGGCACCATCGTGTGGATCGGCATCACCAACGACCGCCTGGAACGCCTGGACCGCCGGCTCGACGAGGCCGCGGGATTCGCCGTGCCGTTCGTGCCGCGCGGCCTGGACCAGATCCCGCCGTCGCCGAACGTCCGGGATGTGGTGATCACGGTGCACAGCGGCGACGAGGTGCGGTCCAACTCAGTCGTCGTGCTGCCCCTGCTGGACAGCGACTACGCGACCACCGTGGTCGACGGCGTGCGCTACCGGGTGCGCACCGTGGAGATGCCCTATCCCGAGGCGACCACTCTGCAGGTGGGCGCCACCTACAACGACACCGTCGCCGACACCAACAACCTGCACCGCCGGGTTCTGGTGATCTGCACGCTCGCCATCGCCGCAGCCGGGCTGCTGGGCTGGCTGCTGGCCACGTTCGCGGTGCGCCCGTTCCGACGACTCGCCCAGCAGACCCGGGCGATCGATGCCGGTGACGTCACGCCGGATATCGACGTCAGCGGAGCCACCGAGGCTGTCGAGATCGGCGAAGCGCTCAAGGGACTGCTGGAACGCATCTGGACCGAGCAGGGCCGAACCAAAGCCGCGCTGGCCTCCGCCCGCGACTTCGCGGCGGTGTCGGCGCACGAGTTGCGCACGCCGCTGACTGCCATGCGCACCAATCTGGAAGTGCTGTCGACGCTTGAGCTTCCCGTCGACGAGTCCAAGGAGGTCCTCGGGGACGTCATCCGGACCCAGAGCCGGATCGAGGCGACGCTGGGTGCGTTGGAGCGACTGGCCCAGGGCGAACTGTCCACCGAAGCCGATCAGGTCCCGGTCGACATCACCGAACTGCTTGATCGGGCCGCTCACGACGCCATGCGGGTCTATCCCAATCTGGAGGTGTCGCTCACACCGTCGCCGACGTGCATCATCATCGGCCTGCCGGCCGGGCTTCGGCTCACCGTGGACAACGCGATCGCCAACGCGGTCAAGCACGGCGGAGCCACCCAGGTTCAGCTCTCTGCGGCGAGCTCACGCGACGGAGTGGTGATCGCCGTGGACGACAACGGCACCGGAGTACCCGAAGCCGAGCGGACGACCGTGTTCGAGAGGTTCGCCCGCGGGTCGACCGCATCGCGCTCCGGTTCGGGGCTGGGGCTGGCTCTGGTGGCCCAGCAGGCCGACATCCATGGCGGCACAGCAGCATTGGAGGACAGCCCACTGGGCGGAGCCCGGCTTGTGCTGCGCCTACCGGCGCCGGCCCCCTAGGGGACGATCAGTCTTCGACGCCGACGATCCGGATCTTGGTCTCCGGAATACCGTCGTCGACGATCACGGTCCTGGCCTCGGCAATGCCGTCGTCCACGATCACCAGTGTCGAATCAGCCGTCGAATGCTGTTCGGTGATCACCGTTTCGGCGGCCACGTGCTTCTCGGTGACAACCGTCTCGGCTGCCGCGGAGATGAGGCCGATCTTGCGCTCACCCCTGGAATCCCAGCGCAGGAAGCCGGCCTTGGCCGCACTCTCCTCGTTGGCGAACCACACCTCGGCCTCGATCTCGTCATACTCGGGGCTGTCGAGGGTGAAGTAGCGCCCGGTGTCCTTGTCGCCCTTGATGGTGTAGCCGGCCGGAGCCACTCTGCGCGCCGACACCCGGATCGAGCCGGAACCGTAGGGCGCCGCCTCGATGATGTCGCCCTCGCGTATCCGGTCGACCTTCTCGACGACCGTCCTCTGGACCTTGTCGACCTTGTCGGCGACCTTCTCGACCTTCTCGGCGACCTTCTTCTCGACCTTGTCGGCCTTCTTCTCGACCTTCTTCGCGGCCCCGTGCAACGTGGCCGCCGCACCGGCGGCGACAGCCGCGGGGGCCGCCTTGCCGAGATCGGGCTTGTCCAGGTGCGGCTTGCGGACTACGGCCGACACCGCGTGGGCGACCGGAACCTCGCGGGTCACCTTGCGGATCGTCAGGGCCAGCGTGAGCAGCAGCCCCAGCAGGAAGGCCAGTGTCATCAGCCACCAGTTCACGTCATGCATCAACGTGCTCCAATCTCACGCGAGCCGGGAAGGTCGGCGATGGCCTCGGCCTCGCTGGTCCGGTGAACGGTCAGGACGGCGATCACCCAGGCCACGGCCGAGCCGGCCAGGAAGGCCGCCAGGTACCACAGCCACTGCCACAAGAAACCCATCTCGATACTCCCCTAGTTGACTTTGATGTCGGTTCGGCGGTTCTGCGCGCGCCCGGCCTCGGTGTCGTTGCTGGCGATCGGGTCCGACGATCCGGATCCCCTGGCGGTGACAGCGCCGGCCGGAATGCCCTGGGAAACCAGGTATCCGGCGACGGCCTTGGCCCGGCTCTCGCTGAGCGGATTGTTGATCGCGTCGGTGCCGGTGTTGTCGGTGTGGCCGATCACCGTGAGCTTCGCGTCGGGGCAGGCCTTGAGCGAGGCGACGACCGTGGCGAGTTCAGCCCGGCCATCGGCGCTGAGCGCGTCGCTGCCGGTCTGGAACTTGAGCGGCACGGCAAGGTCGGCGTCGAGAGTGGCCTGCAGGGTGTCACACGATGCGGCGGCGCCCTTGATGGTGATGTTGTTGATCACCTGGACGTTGGGCCAGCCGGCCTTGGCGGCGGCCTCGACGGCGGCCTTGACCGCGTCGGACGGCGCGGTGCCGGTCAGGGTCAGCGAGCCGCCCTCCACGGTGAAGTGGAAGTCCGGGATATCCCCGGCGGCCTTGAGCAGCGCACCCAACCCGTCGAATCCGGGCGCGGTGGCACCGGCGGCGATGTCGATCTTGTCGATCAGGTTGACCGACGGGCCGAGTGCGGCCGTCATCGCGCTCAGCAGGCTGTTCTTCGCCGTCAGGTCGGGCAGGATGCCCGAGAGGGTGAAGTCCTTGCCGTTGCGCAGGATGGACAGCGGGGACAGGTTCAACGACGGCATCGACACATTTGGTGCCGTCACGCTGACACTCGGTGCGCTGACGTCCACTTTGGGTTTGAGCGCTCCCCAGCCCAGCCAGCCGAACAGCAACGGGATGAGCAGCAGCCCCAGGAGCCACCCCCATCCCGGTGAACGCCGGTAATAGCGCGACTCGGTGCGCCACTCGGTTGCGGTGGCGCTCACGCGCCCATCTCCGGAACCCGTCATCGGTTCCCCCCTCCGCCAGTCACTGGCGAGTCACTTACATCGAACCGGTGCAACATACGACAACCGGGCACAAAAACCAACGATTTGCGGCCGCGGGCACGAACTGCAACTCAGCCGATACCGAGCAGGTCGATGACGAAGATCAGCGTCTTGCCGGACAACCGGTGACCAGCACCCGCGGGTCCGTAGGCCAGCTCCGGCGGGATGGTCAGTTGCCGCCGGCCGCCCACCCGCATGCCCGGGATACCGTCCTGCCAGCCCTGGATGAGTCCACGAAGCGGAAAGGAGATGGACTCGCCGCGGTTCCAGGAGCTGTCGAACTCGTCGCCTGTGGCGTACTCGACACCGAGGTAGTGCACGTCGACGACGTCGCCGGGCTTGGCTTCGGGGCCGTCTCCGACCACGACGTCGGTGATGACGAGTTCGGTGGGCGCCGGGCCGCCGGGAAATTCGATCTCGGGTTTTGTGCTCACGGGAGATCACCGTAGCGGTCGAGGGCTACCTAAGCTGAGGCATGGCCCCAGAGACCTACCCAGACACATCCCACAACGCCGCCATGGCCGGACCGGCGGCGCTGTGAATCCCGTCGCGGGAAACCTGCTGCTGTGCGCGGCGGCGGTGGCCCTGTACTTCGCCGCGGTGATGGCCGCGTCCTTCCGCCTGCACAACCACTCGATCGTCGACATCTTCTGGGGCCCGGGATTCGTCATGGTCGCGGCGATCAGCTATCTCGCCTCGATGCATTCCGGCGGCGACCCCGTGCGCCGGGGCACAGTCCTTGTGCTGACGGCGATTTGGGGACTGCGCCTGGGTGCCTATATCGGGCGGCGCAACGCCGGCCACGGCCAGGACGCCCGCTACACGGCCCTACTGAGTGGGCGCACCCACGGGTTGGTCGGGTATGTGGTTCGCACCATTTACGGCCCGCAGGCCGTCATCCTCTACATCGTCTCGCTGCCGGTGCAGATCGCCATGTACCAGCACGCGCCACTGGGCGCGGCCGGCATCGCGGGGATCATCGTGTGGGGTGTGGGCTTCGCGTTCGAGTCCGTCGGCGACGCGCAACTGGCGCGGTTCAAGAAGGACCCCGCCAACGCCGGCCGCGTGATGGATCGCGGCCTGTGGGCGTGGACGCGACAC
The DNA here is from genome assembly GCA_037129875.1 of Mycobacteriaceae bacterium. GTDB lineage: Bacteria > Actinomycetota > Actinomycetes > Mycobacteriales > Mycobacteriaceae > Mycobacterium. Next base: position 3,630 of record JBAXUD010000015.1, on the reverse strand, counting down.
CCCAATTACTTCGGGGACTGCTGCGTATGGTTCGGGCTGTGGCTGCTGGCCCTTGGCTATCCGTTGGGCATTCTGACGGTGGTCTCCCCGCTGCTGATGACCTATTTCCTGCTCAACGTCACTGGAAAAGCGTTGCTGGAGAAGGGTTTGCGGCGAAGCCGTGGGGCTGCGTACGACGACTACGTCGCGCGCACCAGCGGGTTTTTTCCCCGTCCGCCTCGGCGGTGAGGTCTAGCGGTCGCCGAGAGTGAGGTAATCCCGCTCGCCGTAGCCGGTGTAGATCTGCCGCGGGCGCCCGATCTTGTTGGGCTCCTCGTGCATCTCGCGCCAGTGCGCGATCCAGCCGGGCAGCCGGCCCAGCGCGAACAGGACGGTGAACATCCGGGTCGGGAAGCCCATCGCCCGGTAGATCACGCCGGTGTAGAAGTCCACGTTCGGGTAGAGCTTGCGCTCGACGAAGTAGTCGTCGGTGAGCGCGACCTCTTCCAGAGACTTGGCGATGTCGAGCATCTCGTCGTCGCCGCCGAGCTTGCCGAGGATCTTGTCGGCCTGCTCCTTGACGATGCGGGCCCGCGGGTCGTAGTTCTTGTACACGCGGTGGCCGAAGCCCATCAGCTTCACGCCGTCCTCGCGGTTCTTGACCTTGCGGACGAACTCCTGGACGGTGCCGCCCTCGCTGCGGATCTTCTCCAGCATCTCCAGCACCGACTGGTTGGCGCCGCCGTGCAGCGGCCCCCACAGGGCATTGATCCCGCCGGAGATCGAGGTGAACAGGTTGGCCTGCGACGAACCGACCAGCCGGACGGTGGAGGTCGAGCAGTTCTGCTCGTGGTCGGCGTGCAGGATCAGCAGCATGTCCAGCGCGCTGACGATCTCGGGATCGACCTCGTAGGGCTCCGCCGGCAGGCCGAACGTCATCCGCAGGAAGTTCTCCACCAGCGACAGCGAGTTGTCCGGGTAGAGGAACGGCTGGCCGACCGACTTCTTGTAGGAGTAGGCGGCGATGGTGGGCATTTTGGCCAGCAGCCGGATCGTCGACAGTTCCACCTGCTTGTGGTCCAGCGGGTCCAGCGAGTCCTGGTAATAGGCAGACAGGGCATTGACCGCACTGGACAGCACCGGCATCGGGTGGGCGTTGCGCGGGAAGCCGTCGAAGAACCGCTTGAGGTCCTCGTGCAGCAGCGTGTGCCGCTGGATCTGGGTGGTGAAGTTCGCCAGCTGCTCCGGGGTGGGCAGTTCGCCGTAGATGAGCAGATAGCTCACCTCGATGAAGGTCGACTTCTCGGCCAGCTGGTCGATCGGATAGCCGCGGTATCGCAGAATCCCGGCGTCGCCGTCGATGTAGGTGATCGCGCTCTTGGTCGACGCGGTGTTCACGAACCCCTGGTCGAAGGTGGTGTAGCCGGTCTTGGCCAGCAGCGGACCCAGCACGATGCCGTCGGCACCCTCGGTCGCATGGACGATCTCCAGGTCCAGCTCTCCGCCGGGATACCGGAGGGAGGCGGTGTCGTCAGTCGCGGCCACATCAACCCCTTCTTGGCTGTTCGACGGCGCCAGCCGGCCCCGTCGTGAGGTCACGCTACTGTGCGTTCTAGGTGAACGTAGTCGCTATCGCCCGTGCTCGCCTGAGAGGGGCTGGTCTGCGGGCCCCCACGGCTGCCAGAGCCGGGCGAAAAGCGCGTAGGTCTCCTCGATCCGGTCCGCGACGACCCCCGGCCCCAGTGAATCGGTGCCGATGGTGCTGCAGGCGGCGGCCATCAGAACCGCCCAGGTGTCGAACAGGATCCGGATCGCCGGGTGGTCGACGGGAACGGCCATCCGGCGCGCCAATGCGGCGTTGACCGCGCGGGTGGGGCCCTCGGCACGGAAGGTGAACGACGCGAGCCCCAACGTGGGCGAGTTGTTGAGGATGCGCAGGAATCCGTTCATCCGGTCGAACGACATGGCTTCGGGCTCGCCGCGTTCGGCCGACCGGAACAGTTCGAGGTGCGCGCGCGCCAACGCCTCGTGCTCGGTGATGTCGTGCGGTTGGCGCGCCAGGGCCGCGGCGACGTGTTCGGAGGTGTCCTCGATGAGCGCCCCGATCACGGCCTCTTTACTGTGGAAGTAGCGGCTGAAGGTGCGCGGTGAGATATCGGCGGCAGCGGCGATCTGGTCCACCGTCGTGTTCTCGTAGCCCCGCTGCGCGCACAGTCGCGCGGCGACGTCGACGATCGTCGCTCGCGTGCGTTGTTTCTTGAGTTCCCGCAGCCCGAGGGCCGCATCGTCCCCGGTGCTAGGAGACACTGGTCGATCCTAGGCGACGAGAGGCTTTTAACCAGCAGGCATGTTCACCGGGCCGGCGTCGGGCCGGTAGCGAAGGAATACGGGTCCGGCGAGCACGGCAAGCAGCACCCCGACCACCACGAGCAGCCCACCGCCGGTGGCGGCGACCGTGGTTCCCACCGCCGCGGCGGCGGCGCCGTGAACCGCGTCGGCCAGGCGCGGGCCGCCACCGACAACCACAATGAACACCCCCTGCAGTCGGCCGCGCAGATCGTCGGACGCCACCTCCTGCAGGATCGTGGACCGAAATGCCGCCGACACCATGTCGGCCGCACCGCCGATCGCCAAGAACCCCAACGCGATCCACAACATCGCACCACCCCGACCGCCGGCGAGGCCCGCCGCCGCACCGAATCCGGCCATCGCCAGCCCCCAGATCACGATGGCAGCCACCACCGCACGGCCCTGACGACGGATGCGGGGAAGCCAGCCCGAGAACACCCCGCCACCGACCGCACCGACCGAGATCGCGGCGGCCAGCAGGGCCATCGTGGTGCCGCCCTCGATCGGCCCGCCGAAGCTCTCATGCGCCATCTGCGGGAACAGCGCCCGGGGCATTCCGAAGACCATCGCGATGATGTCGACGACGAACGACATCAGCACCACCTGATTGCCGGCCAGGTACCGGAAGCCCTCCAGCACCGCCCCGAACCCCCACCGCGAGGACCCCTGTGCCCCAGCGGGTTCAGTGACCGGCATCGGCCGCAGCCGGACCGTCGCCCAGATCGGCGCGATACACATCAGCGCATCAAGGAGATACAGCGTGGACAGATCCACCCAGCGCAGCAGCACGCCGGCCAACAACGGGCCGACGATCGCGCCGAACTGCTGGACCGTCATGTTCAGCGAGTTGGCCGACGGCAACTGCTCGATGGGCAGCAGGCGCGGGATGGCGGCGCCGCGGGTCGGCCAGTTGACCGCGTAGAAGCTCTGCTGGATAGCCAGGAGCACCAGCACCACCCAGACGTTGTTCAGGCCCATCGCGGCCTGCACCCACAACAGCACCGATGCCACCGCCAGGCCGCAGGAGCTGATGATGAGCAGCGTGCGGCGGTCCATGGCGTCGGCCCAGGCGCCGCCGAGCAGACCGAACACGATCAGCGGCACCAGGGCGAACAGTCCCGCCAGACCGACGTAGGCCGAACTGCGGGTCAACGCGTACAACTGCACGGGCACCGCGAAGATCGTCAGATTTCCGCCGATCACGGTGACGATGCCGGCCAGCCACAGCCGCCGGAAGTCACGCGTGCGCAACGGTGTGACGTCGGCGAACAGCCGACGATGGGACCCAGTGGCGAACAGCCG
>JBAXUD010000149.1:0-7372 GCA_037129875.1 Mycobacteriaceae bacterium | reverse complement strand
GACGACGGCGAGCACCGATCCGACCAGATCGCCTGACCGTCGTAGTGCGTGTGCAGATCGACGAACCCCGGGGTGACGAGCATCCCGCTGGCGTCGATCTCCCGGGCGCCGGCGCCCTCGACGCGGCCCAGTGCCACGATCACGCCGTCGGTCACCGCGACGTCGGCTCGGAAGGGTTCGCCGCCGAGGCCGTCGACGATGGTGCCGTTGCGGATCACGACGTCATAACTCATGAATGTCAGGTTACGTCGGACCCGCCTGCGAAGATGGAGGCCGTGATCGATCATTTCGGAATCAACTGCGACGATTACGCGAAATCCCAGGAGTTCTACGACGGGGTGCTGGGTGTTCTGGGTTTCTCGCGTCAGATGGACTTCGGCCCGGCAACCGGGTACGGCCGCGACGGGCGTCCCGCGTTCTGGATCGCCGACGGGTCGGGCCTGGGACCCAACCGCGAGGTCCACATTGCCTTCGCCGCCGCCGACGAGAACGCTGTGCGGTCGTTCTACGACGCCGCCCTCGAGTGTGGCGCCGAGTCGCTGCATCCACCGCGGCTGTGGCCGGAGTACCACCCCGGCTACTACGGGGCGTTCGTTCGCGATCCCGACGGCAATAATGTCGAGGCCGTGTTCCACGGGGCGCACGCGTAGCGTCACCCCCATGGCCGAATCTGCAGATGCCCCCGCGGCCCGGGAATTGCTGCGCGACAGCTTCACCCGACTCATCGAGCACGTCGACGTTCTCACCGACGACCTGAGCGACGATGTCTCCTTCTTCCGGCCGACGACAGTTTCCGACAAGCAGGCCAACAGCATCTGCTGGTTGATCTGGCACAGCGCCCGCGTCCAGGACGCGCAGCTGGCCCATGTCGCCGCCGTGGACCAGGTGTGGTTCAGCGGCGGCTGGGTGGACCGGTTCGCCCTGGACCTGCCGCGCGATGCCCACGGCTACGGCCATACCGCCGAGGACGTCGCCAAGGTGCGGGCGCCCGCCGATCTGCTCGCCGGCTACTACCACGCGGTGCACAAGATGACCCTGGAGTACGTCGCCGGGGTCACCGCCGATGAGCTCGCCCGGATCGTCGACGAGAACTGGAACCCGCCCGTGACCGCGAGCGCGCGACTGGTCAGCATCATCGACGACTGCGCCCAGCATCTGGGGCAGGCCGCGTTCGTTCGAGGGATCGCCCCCTGACCTACAGGGCCCTTTCGGGCGGGATCGACAGGGCGCTGGTGGGCTGGCCGTTCGTCGGCATGCCGCTGATGGTGCTGCTCGGCTTGAGTGTGCGCGACGGCGCGACACCGGTCGACGCCTGGATGCAGCAGGCCAGCAGCGGGCCGCTCGGCTCACTGCTGTTCTTCACCGATTCCCGCACCGTCCAGACTCTGCTGGCGACGACGGTGTCGGTGGCGCTGTTCCGGAAGCTGTGGCTGTTGGTCCCATTGGCGCTCGCCACACCCGCGGTCGGAATTCTGTCCGCCGAGACACTCAAACCAGTGTTCGGCCGGCTGAAGGACGAGGCGCTCGCCTATCCCAGCGGCCACACCACAGCGATGGTCATCGTCCTGGGCATGCTGATCCTGGCGGTGGGGGCACGCCGTTGGTTGGTGTGGGCCGCGGTCGCCTTCGCCGCACTGGGCATCCTCGGCCAGGCGGTGACGTACCACTACTTCACCGACGCGCTCGGAGCAGTGTTGCTGGGCACGTCGTTGGTCTGCGTCGCCGCGGTCATCTTCCGCTCGCTGCGCCGTGGGTTCAGAGGCGCCCAGATGCGATTGCGGCTGTGAACCGCCTCAACCGTCCTGCCGGTGCATTGCTGATAACCGCGCTGTTGACCGCGGGGTGTGGCACTGCCGGGCCGAAGTCCGCGGTGAACGAGCGCGATTCCGGGCAGCTGGTCGTGACCTACCGGGATGCGACAACTCCCGCGGCGCGCGAAGGTCGCACACTGATGACGAACTCACACATGTTGGACAACATGGCCGAGTACGTCAACGGCTATCTGGCACTTCCGTACCCGGTCGAACTGGTGGGAGCCCAGTGCGACGAGGCGAACGCTTACTGGAGCGCAGCGGACAAGAGGATCACCGTCTGTTACGAATACGTCAACCTCATTCTCAAACTGTTCGAGACCGACACGGACCAGCATGCTGCCGACCCCGCCAAGGCCGCAGTCAATGCCGCGATTGCGACGGCGTACCACGAACTCGGCCATGCGGTCATCTCCGTGTACGACCTCCCGACGACCGGCCGCCATGAAGACGCCGCCGATCAGTTCGCCGCCTACTTGTGGCTCGTCCCTGACGAGAACATGCAGAACGACGCACCCCAGGTCGTCGAAGATTTCGCGGACATGTTCAAGCTGTACTCCGCTACCCGCAGCGACCTGGTTGTCGAGGACTTCGCCGATGAGCACTCCCTGGACTGGACGCGGATGTACAACCTCACCTGCTGGGTCTACGGCTCGAATCCAGCCGCCCATTCAGACCTGGTCAAACAGGTCGGGCTTCCCAAGGGGAGAGCCGACCGCTGTGAATACGAATTCCGGGCGATTGTCAAAGCCTGGAAGACGCTGTTGGCCCCCCATCTCAAGTCGTAGCTGAGGCCACCCCGACACCGTTCGGTTAAGTCGTCGGAAGATCGTCAGTCTGCTGACGGGACTGGCTTCAGCATCCGGTGCAGGAAGGAAAACGCCAACGCGGACTTGAACGCCGTCTGCGCGTTATCAGCAGCACCGGCGTGCCCGCCTTCGATGTTCTCGTAGTACGAGACATCGTGACCGGCCACCTCCAGTGCCGCCGTCATCTTGCGGGCGTGCCCGGGGTGTACCCGATCGTCGCGGGTGGACGTAGTGATAAGCACTGGGGGATAACGCCTCTCGGCACTGATGTTCTGGTACGGCGAGTACTCGGAGATGAAGGCCCAGTCGTCCGGGTTGTCCGGATCGCCGTACTCGGCCACCCACGACGCCCCGGCGAGCAATAGGTGAAAACGCTTCATGTCCAGCAGTGGCACCTGACATACCAACGCCCCGAACAACTCCGGGTATTTGGTGAGCATGATGCCCATCAGCAGTCCGCCGTTGCTGCCGCCCTGAGCACCCAACTGCGCTGCTGTGGTGATTCCGCGGGCGGCGAGGTCGCGGGCCACCGCGGCGAAGTCCTCGGCAACCTTGTGCCGGCCCTCCCGCATGGCCTGGGTGTGCCAGCCCGGTCCGTACTCGGCGCCACCGCGGATATTGGCCAGCACGTAGGTGCCACCGCGGGACAGCCAGAGTCGGCCCAGCACGCCCCCGTAGCCCGGCGTCTGGGCAACCTCGAATCCGCCGTACCCGCCGAGCAGCGTTGGGCCGGCCGAGTCGGTTTTGCCCACAACGAAATACGGGACCTTAGTACCGTCATCTGAAGTGGCGAAGTGCTGGGCGACCGCCAAGCCGGTCGCGTCGAAGAAGGCCGGTGCTCGCTTGATCGCGGTGAGTTCCCCATCGACGGGCCCGTGCAGCAACGTCGACGGGGTCAGGAACCCACTGGAGTCCAGGAAGACCTCGTCGCCGGTGTCGTCGATGGCGACGACGACGGTGTTGGTGCTGCTTTCGATGCCGCTCATCGGGGATCGGGTCCACGAGCCCGGTGTGACGACCTCGACCCGACTGGCGACGTCGGCCAGGGTCACCATCACCAGCCGGTCGCGTGTCCAGGCGTACTGGTGCAGACAGGTGTGTTCATCGGGTTCGAATACCACGCTCAATTCCGCTGTGCCGGAAAGGAACTGTTCGTAGTCAGCAGCCAGCAGCGATCCGGCGGAATAGTCCGCGGTGCCGGTGTGCCAATCGGTGCGCAACTCGATCAGCAGCCAGTCGCGGTGTACCGACACGGTGGCGTCGGTGGGGGCGTCGATGCGCACCAGTTCCCCGGAGCGCAATTGATAGGTCTCGTCGTTGAAGAAGTCGATCGCCCGGGAGATCAGGGTGCGCTCATAGCCGGGCGTGCGGTCCACCCCCGCGCTGACCAGCACGTCGCTGGGTGAGCCGGTGAACAACGTGTCGGCATCGGCCAGCGGCTGGCCGCGGCGCCACCGCTTGACGATCCGCGGATATCCCGACTCGGTCAGCGAACCCGGCCCGAAGTCCGTGCCGACCAGCACGGTGTCGTGGTCCTCCCAGGTCACCCGTGACTTGGCTTCCGAAAGCTCGAACCCACCCTCGACGAAACACCTTGTCCGCATGTCGAATTCGCGTACCACGCTGGCATCGGATCCACCGCGGGACATCGAAACCAAAGCCAGGGTGTGGTCGGGTTCGATGACGTCGGCGCCGGCCCACACCCAGTTCTCGCCGTCGGTCCGGGCCAGTTCGTCGACGTCGACGATGACGTCCCAGCCGATACTGTCGGTCCGGTAGCTATCCAGGGTGGTTCGCCGCCACAGTCCCCGGGGATTGGCCGCGTCGCGCCAGAAGTTGTAGAGGTAGTCGCCGCGGCGGCCCACGTAGGGGATTCGGGTATCGGTGTCGAGCACCTCGAGTGCCTCGGCCCGCATTAGCTGGAAGTCGTCGTCGGTGAACGCGGCGACGGTGGCGGCGTTGCGCTCCCGCACCCAGCCCAGGGCGTCCTCGTCGTCGATGTTCTCCAGCCACAGATACGGGTCGTCGGACATGCCGCCAATCTCAATCGTCGCGGTAGTGTGAGGTGCGTTCCATCGTCGCATGACATAGGAAATCGCCCTCGATGACTCACGACAGCCCGCCGCGTGTGCTCATCACCGCCGCCGCGGCCGAGTTGCTCGGCACGCTGCAGGATCGGTACGGCCCGCTGATGTTCCACCAGTCCGGTGGATGCTGCGACGGCTCGTCCCCGATGTGCTACCCGGACGGTGAATTCATCGTCGGTGACCGCGACGTCCTGCTCGGGGTACTGCAAGGTGCTCCGGTGTGGATCTCCGGTTCGCAGTACCAGACGTGGAAGCACACCCAGTTGACCATCGACGTGGTGCCCGGCCGCGGAGGGGGTTTCAGCCTGGAAGCTCCCGAAGGCGTGCGGTTCCTCAGCCGAGGCCGGGCCTTCGCTGCTGCAGAGATCGAGGCGCTGACCGCCGACCCGCCGCTGACCGGAGTGGACTGTCAGCGCGGTGCGTGGCCCCTCGAACGCGACGATGTTCTGGTCCGTGACGCCTCCGAGGCCTGTCAAATACCTGCTCGGCGCGCCGAAGAGGCTCCCGAGTAGACGGGGCAGCCGCCCGTATCGTCGTAACGGTGATACCCCTGCCCAGGGCATGGTTGCTCACAAGCGCGTTACTCCTCGGCTGCGTCGCGGGTCAGATCTCCGCGGTTGTCGCCAAGTTGATCGCAGATGCGACCATCCGCCCAGATGTCGTTGTTGCTCTCGTCATCGGCGTCCCGAGTGTGATCGGCATGCTGCTGATCGTGGCATCCGGCAGGCGCTGGGTCACCGCTGCGGGCGCGTTCGTACTGGCGATGGCGCCGGGTTGGCTGTCGGTACTACTTCTGCTGCAGGTGGTGTCCGGGTGACTGACACCGTCTCGCCGATCACCGAGCCGCATCTGAGGGCGATGTTCACCAGCGGCGGCCAGTCGGCGCTGTCGCCGATCACCGAGCCGCATCCGTCGCCGATCTTCGACACCGGCCCGCATCCTGAACCGTTGCGTTCCAGCGACTCGACCGGGGCGGACGCTGCCGAACCGGAGTCGGACTCCGAAGCAGACTCCCCGCTCGACTACGAACGGGCTCCCGTCTGGGACGCCGGATCGCCGCAGTCCGAGCCAGAACTCGCCCGTATCGCCCGCGGCCTGGACTCCGCACCCGAGGTCGATCACGAGCCGCCGGACCCGCACGCGCCGGCCCCCCGGGCGTTCAGCGAGTACGAGAACGTCGACACCGACGCGTTCCTGCGTTCGGTGACCGGCCACCTGCAGCCTGTCGTTTTGACGGCCCAGCCCGTCGTCGTGCCCGGGGCATTCCAGTTCGTCAAGCGCTGGAAATTCGCGCTGATCGTCGCGGGCGTGTGGGTGTTGGCCGCAGCGGCCGGTGCGGGCTTCTACTACTGGTGGTACACCTGCCTGGACAAAGCGCGGCCGGTGTTCGGAATTCTGCTCTATCTGATGGTGTGCATGGTGGCCAGCATCCTGGCGTCGATGATTCCCAACCGGCCGCAGGTGACGGCACTGGCCATTGCGCTGATGTCGGCGCCCCTGGCGTCCACGGCGGCGGCCGCTGTTTTGCACGGCGCCTATTTCTTCGAGTGGATCACCCGCCCGACGATCCGCTGAACCGCTGACCGACTTTGCCCGTCCGGGTTGGCGACTCGGGCTAGGGTAGCCCTCGTGACCCACTTTGACGTCGTCGTCCTCGGTGCCGGCCCCGGCGGATACGTCGCGGCGATCCGCTGCGCGCAGCTGGGCCTGAACACGGCCATCATCGAACCCAAATACTGGGGCGGCGTGTGCCTCAACGTCGGCTGCATTCCCTCCAAGGCGCTGCTGCGCAACGCCGAACTGGCGCACATCATCACCAAGGAAGCCGCCACCTTCGGCATCAGCGGTGAGGCCACCCTCGACTTCGGCCCCGCCTTCGACCGCAGCCGCAAGGTCGCGGATGGCCGCGTTGCCGGCGTGCACTATTTGATGAAGAAGAACAAGATCACCGAGATCAACGGGTACGGCCGCTTCACCGACGCCGCCACGATCGTGGTCGACCTCAACGACGGTGGCACCGAGACGGTCACGTTCGCCAACGCGATCATCGCCACCGGCAGCAGTACCCGGCTGATCCCGGGCACCTCGCTGTCGAAGAACGTGGTGACCTACGAGGAGCAGATCCTCGACCGCGATCTGCCCCGCTCGATCGTCATCGCCGGCGCCGGCGCGATCGGCATGGAGTTCGCCTATGTCATGACCAACTACGGCGTCGACGTCACGATTGTGGAGTTCCTCCCCCGGGCGTTGCCCAACGAGGATGCCGAGGTCTCCAAGGAGATCGAGAAGCAGTACAAGAAGCTCGGCGTCAAGATCCTCACCGGCACCAAGGTGGAATCCATCGTGGATGAGGGGGCCGACGGCGTCCGTCTGGTGGTGAGCAAGGACGGCCAGACGCAGGAACTCAAGGCCGACAAGGTGATGCAGGCGATCGGCTTCGCTCCCAATGTCTCGGGCTTCGGCCTGGAGACCACAGGTGTGGCGCTGACCGACCGCGGTGCCATCGGCATCGACGACTACATGCGGACCAATGTGCCGCATATCTATGCCATCGGCGACGTCACCGCCAAGCTGCAACTGGCCCATGTCGCCGAGGCCATGGCCGTCGTGGCCGCCGAAACCATCGGCGGGGCGGAGACGATGACGCTGGGCGACTACCGGATGA
>JBAXUD010000148.1:0-7408 GCA_037129875.1 Mycobacteriaceae bacterium | reverse complement strand
AATCCATCAACGCCGGCATGGTGGGCGTCAACCGCGGCGTGATCTCCGACCCGGCTGCGCCGTTCGGCGGTGTCAAGGAGTCCGGCTTCGGCCGCGAGGGCGGCATCGAGGGCATCGAGGAGTATCTCGACATCAAGTACATCGCGCTGACGAAGTAGGGGTCCCGCCGCCGGTCCTCAGGCGGTCAGCGTCGGCACCGCCGGGGTGAGGGTGACGATCACATCGTTGAAATCGCGGTCGTCGCCCAACTGCCAGGGCCGCTTGTCCTCGAAGCCGAAGCTCACGCCGCGGTCCGGGGCGACCAGGCTCAGCGCCTGGTTCGTCCGGAATGGATTGGCCGCGGCGTAGGAACTGATCATGTTGCGCTCGCTGCCGTTCACCAGCAGCAGCGTCCCGTAGTTGCGATTGAGATCCAGCGGCAGGTCGGTGCGCTCGGCCGTCTCGCCGAAGGCAGGCATGTCCTGCGGACCCAGCACCAGACCAAGGCTCTTGGCGCTGTCCAGGGCGGCGTTCAGGTAGCCGATCTGCCCGGGTCGCCAGGTTCTTCCCTTGCTGTCGGTGACGGCGCCGGTCACCGGATCGGCTTCGTAGAGCGCCAGGCCGTCGGGCCGGCCGGAGAGCCGCCGCACGGTGAGCACACCGCTCTGGGCGCTGGTGGTGGTTCCGGTGCCGGGCAGGGTGAAGGTGGCGAGCACGTCATCGCTGGGATCGTCGGGGTTGCCGGCGGTGAAGCGGGCCAGTGCCCCATTCGCGGTCACCTGCAGGCTCACCAGTGTCAGGTCCCGGCCGTTGAGGCGGGCGGTGGGCGTCCAGTTGCCGGCGCCCACCCGGGCCGATCCGGCCCCGCCCTCGGACCGGTGTTCGGTGCTCTGCCAGTTGAGGCTTGGATCGTTGACGAACAGATCCTCGGCCTGGAGTGACCCTTGCTTGGCGCCAATCGTCCAGAGCGCCAATGCCTTTGATGTGCCGCCATTGCTGACTCCGAATGTCACCAGGCCCGGCCCGCTGTCGGTGCGCATCACCTGCACCGTCTGCGTCTCCGAGAGCTGCAGCTGCGATCCCTGCTGCCCAACGGGGCCGCTCCAGGTGCCGTAGCGCAGGCCCAGCGCCACGTTGTCGGCCAGGTTGATGCCGCGGAAGTTGACCTGATAGCTGGAGGTCGCGTCGCCGCTGAACTTCACCCGTAGTGGGCCGGGGGCGGCCAGCTGGTTCAGGGTCACCTTCGCGGTTCCGGCCGCGACGGTGGCCGTGCCGACCTCCTGGCCGAGGGAATCGATCAGGGTCAGGTCGCCGGCCTGGGGCGCCGCGTATTTCTGCTGAGGGCCTTTCCCGGTGTAGCCGGTGGTCAGTGGTGTGTCGGCGAGAAGCTGGCGGGCCTGCTGCGAAGGGGGCAGCAGCGCAAGATCCAGCTCTCCGAAGGGCCCGCCCGCCTGTGCGCTACCGCCGGCTACACCGGTGTCGGTCATCAGATACCAGTCGTGGTACGGAGCGCTGTCGGTGGGGCGACTGGCGGCGAGGGTGTATAGGGCTTGCATATCGATGTTGAGGCCCACCAACAGGGAGTTGTTCTTGTCTGTGGGCTTTGTGGCGACCGTGCTCGAGCCGCAGTTGTTGCATTTCAGGATCGCATTGGCGACCTGCCGGTAACCCGAGCCCTTGTTGACCAGGGTCACTCCGCTGAGCTGGCCGCCGCTGAAACTCAGGCGCACCACGGCACGTGTCGGATCGGGGTTGCTGAATCCGAGCGGATTGGCCGGGTTGTTGCCGAGGATCTCGAAGTCCCGAGTGACGTCGAGATAGCTGCTGCCCGAAGGATCGGACTCGAAATAACCGTTGCCCTTGTTCACCAACTGCACGTTGGTGAGCGAACCGCCGGCATCGACGTCGAAGCTGAACAGGCCCAGGTCTTCCACCTTGGCGGTCGTGGGCGACCACTGCTGGTAGAAGAGTGTGCTCGGATCGAAGCTGGTGACACTCTGGCTGCGCCCGATCAGGGCGATGCTCGGGTCGATCGGCTGGGCCGTTTGGTAGTGAATCATCATGTAGCTGTCGCCGGCATCGAGCTGGGCGGCGCCGGAGCCGTATCCGTACAGGCCGGAGAGATCGCCCTGGCTGGGGTCGAGAAGGCTGAGGTAGGTGGGCTGTGTGAGGTCGAATTTTTTCGGAACCCCCGTGACGGGATCGGTTGTGACGCTTGTGATCTCCACCTCGGCGGGGTCCGTACCGTTGTATCCGGTTCCCACCGGCCAGTTGACTTTGCTATAGCTGTAGTAACCGCTCACCCCGACGCTGGTGGGGTTGCCCCCCTGGTAAGGGGCCAAGGCCGAGGCTTCCGAGTTCGGATCAGCGGTGGTGCCGTACTTATTGATGTCGTAGTTGTAGAGGGGCGCGCCGTCAATGGCGCCGACGAGATTGTCGAAGTTGATCGGCGACAGCACGTCGGTGCCGTAGGGGGCCAAATTGAGCGCGTCGAGCGACTTGCCGCCGTCGCCGATCGTGAAAAAGGGGATTCCCGTCCCGATGCCATCGGCCGAAGGCGTCATCTCCAGCGCGCGCCCATAGGCGTGGCTGTGGCCGTTCATGTAGGCGTCGAACAGGGGTGCACCGTTGTCGTCGCGCAGCCCTTGGAGAAAGTCCAGGACCGCCGCGTTGCTGGTGTAGCTGTCGTCGGCCTTGGCGTCGGTATTGCCGACGTGATACGCGGGATGGTGTCCCATCACGATGTTCCAGACCGCATCGGAGTTTTGCAGATCATCCTTGGCCCACAGGAACATCTCCCGGCCGATCGAGGGCGCGTCGAGTGGCACGCTGGGGTCCTGGAACCAGGCCTGAGACGCGGTCAGGTCCGGGTTCCGCACGTCGTAGGTGAGGTTCTTGGTAAGCGTTGCGGTCTGCTGGCCGGTATTCGGGTCCCTCGTTGTGTTCTGGGTGTTGGGGGCGAAGTTGAACTTGTAGTAGCCGGCATCGGTGAGCAGACGGCTGGTGTCGATGATCGTCAGATGGATGAGCGGCCGCCCGTCGCCCGCATCGCCGAGATTGACGCCGTAGTAGATGCCGTAGCCGTTCGGATCCAGCTTGCCGATGGTGAGACTGCCGGGCTTGAGGTTGCCGGGATTGCCGGCACCGAGATAGGCGTGGTAATCGAGCAGCTGCTGATTGCTGCCGACCTTGCTGGGGATGACCGTGCCGTTGGGCGGGTAAGGCGGTTCTTTGATGATGTTGTTCTGGTAGTCATAGGCATCCGGGCCGATGGGCTGGCCGTTGTATTCCGTGGCGAAGTCGACCTGATTGACGCTGGCATTGTTGTAGGTGCCCAGAATCGTGGCTTCATCGTGGTTGCCGGGAACTGCGAAGTAGTGATTCACCCCATCGGGGCTGCCACCGGGCTTGCTCGGATCTGTGGGGTTGGGGAAGCCGTTGGGATAGTCGTAGAGGTTGTAGGGCCACTGCGTCTTGCCGGGTACCGCCGTGACGCCACCGAGGGTGCCGTCGGTGTAGATCGAGCCGGCCTGTGTGTAGGACGGCGGAGCATAGGGGTGGATCCAGTTGTTGTAGTACTGGCCGATGTTGTAGTCCAGGATGGTGCTGGAGGCGGAGTTGTAGCTTTCATCGCCGAGCTGGATGACGTCGGTGGGATTCCAGCTGCGCATCATCTCCGCCACGGCCTGCTGCAATGGGCCGCTGGCTCCCGTGTCGAGGCGCCGGTAGCCACCGGGGGAGTAATAGAAATTGGTGCCGTTGGTGTAGGAGTTGCCGGCGTCGCCGAAGACCGCCAGCCGGATCGAGGGGTCGGCGGCCGGGACTTGCGGTGTGGACGCCGGCGCCGGTGTCGCGACGGCGGCAGCTTGCGGGGTCCTGGTCGGACGGACCGGAACCGCAGCGGTGATCGACGGCGAATTCACCTGCGCCACAGCCGAGGCCGGCGCCGTGTTCGTCTTGACGGCCGGCGGCTCTGGGAAGGTCCGGGTGCGGACGGTGGCGGCGGGGCGGGGAATGGTCGCCTGCCCAACAGACCCGTTGGAGTGGGTGCGCTGAACGCCCCGACGGGCTGCGGTGGATCGCTCCGGGGAAGCAGAGTGAGATGCCGCCGACGACCCGCCGTCATCGGCGTTCGCCGTAGGGGCGGCTGACAGGGCGATACCGGCCGCCGCCGCCGCAGCGCCCGCCTGGAGCCAGATCACCACGGGAAGCACCCGCCGACGGCCACCGGGTTTTGCCTGTTGCGGATGGTTGTCTACCACCGTCTGTCGCCTCCACTATTCGCGGGCAGTGCAGATCGCTACTCGCAAGGAAAGTTACAGTTGCGCAAAGGCGCCAACAGCCGTTTCGCGGAAAAGTCAGGGTGCCTGATGGCCGGCGTCAGTGCCCGAGCCGGCTGTGTCTGATGGCCGGCGTCAGTGCCCGAGCCGGCTGTGCCTGATGGCCGGCGTCAGTGCCCGAGCCGGCCGCGGCCCATGCGCAGCAGCAGCATCGCCAGGTCCTTGCCGTCCTGGCCGAGCTCGCTGTAGCGCTCGATCACTTTCATCTCGCGGCTGTGCACCAGTCGGGTGCCTCCGGAGGCCATCCGCACCTTGCCGATTGCCTGGGACACCTCGGTCCGGCGCCGCACCGCGGCCAGAATCTCCGCGTCCAGGCGGTCGATCTCGGAGCGCAGGGCATCGATATCGGTGAGCTGATCAGTCGTCATGTCGTCATCCTCGTCGTGTGGAGTCTCTGGTCTCATTCCGCTGTTCTCATTCCGGACCGGGCCTCACACAAGCGACGAGCCCCGGATCCGGATGCGGACCGCGGGGCTGAGTTTTTGAGCAGCTAAGCCTCCACGGGCACCGCGGACCGGTACCCGTAGAAAAATCGGCGATGAGCGTCTTGCGCGAAGAGCACTCGGCACTGCGAATTCACATACTGAGTCTGCCATCCCGTGGCGTGCCTGCGCAAAGGTCTGTCGGCTGACGGCGGTAGGTTGGGACAGAAATGAGTGTGCAGGTGACTGACTGGCCCCCTGTCGGGCCATCCCCGGGCCCGGCCCAACTGCTCGACGGCCTGAACTCCCAGCAGCGTCAGGCCGTGCTGCACGAGGGCGCTCCGCTGCTGATCGTCGCCGGAGCGGGTTCGGGAAAGACGGCGGTGCTCACCCGGCGGATCGCCTACCTGTTGGCTGCCCGCGACGTGGGTCCCGGGCAGATCCTGGCCATCACCTTCACCAACAAGGCCGCCGCCGAGATGCGCGAACGGGTGTCGCAACTGGTCGGCCCCCGGGCCCGCAATATGTGGGTGTCGACCTTCCATTCCACCTGCGTGCGGATCCTGCGTAACCAGGCCTCGCTGCTGCCCGGGCTGAACTCCAACTTCTCGATCTACGACTCCGACGATTCCCGTCGCCTGCTGTTGATGATCGGCCGCGATATGGGTATCGATGTCAAGCGTTATTCGCCCCGGCTGCTGGCCACCTCGATCTCCAATCTGAAGAACGAATTGACCTCGCCCGAACAGGCCGTCGCCGGGCTGGAACCGGACGCCGACGACCTCGCCCGCATCGTCACCGAGGTGTACGCCGAGTATCAGCGTCGCCTGCGCGCCGCCAACGCGCTGGACTTCGACGATCTGATCGGGGAGACGGTGGCGGTATTGCAGCGCCACCCGCAGATCGCCCAGTACTACCGGCGTCGTTTCCGGCACATCATGGTCGACGAGTACCAGGACACCAACCACGCGCAGTATGTCCTGGTCCGCGAACTCGTCGGCGTCTCGGCCCCGGACACCGACACGGTGGCGCCATCGGAGCTGTGCGTGGTGGGCGACGCCGACCAGTCGATCTACGCCTTCCGCGGCGCCACCATCCGCAACATCGAAGACTTCGAACGCGACTTCCCCAGCGCCACAACGATTCTGCTGGAACAGAACTACCGGTCCACCCAAACCATCCTGTCGGCGGCCAATTCGGTGATCGCCCGCAACACCGGCCGGCGGGAGAAGCGGCTGTGGACCGATGCCGGCGACGGCGAGCTGATCGTCGGCTATGTCGCCGACAACGAGCACGACGAGGCCCGCTTCGTCGCCGCGGAGATCGACGGCCTCGTCGACGGTTCTGTCGGGGCCGGGGACATCACCTATAACGACGTCGCGGTCTTCTACCGCACCAACAACTCTTCGCGTGCCCTGGAAGAGGTGTTCATCCGCGCCGGTATCCCGTACAAGGTCGTCGGCGGCGTTCGGTTCTACGAGCGCAAGGAGATTCGCGACATCGTCGCCTATCTGCGCGTGCTGGACAACCCCGGTGATGCGGTCAGCCTGCGACGGATACTCAATACCCCCCGCCGCGGCATCGGTGACCGGGCCGAGGCCTGTGTGGCTGTCCATGCCGAGAACACCGGGTCCAGTTTCGCCGATTCGCTGACGGACGCGGCCGAAGGCCGGGTGCCGATGCTGAACAGCCGCTCGGAGAAGGCGATCGCATCCTTCGTCGAACTGCTCGACGGCTTGCGCGGTCACTTGGGTGACGAACTGGGCGACCTCGTCGAGGCGGTCCTCGACCGGACCGGTTACCGACGGGAGCTGGAGTCCTCCAACGATCCGCAGGACCTCGCACGTTTGGACAACCTCAACGAATTGGTCAGCGTCGCACATGAATTCAGCATCGACCGCGCCAACGCTGCGGCGCTGCGCGAGGAGGACGAGGACGCAGGGATCGATGAGGACCTGCCACAGGTGGGGGTTCTCGCCGAATTCCTGGAGCGAGTCTCGCTGGTCGCCGACTCCGACGGCATCCCGGAGAACGACGCGGGTGTGGTCACTCTGATGACCTTGCACACCGCCAAGGGGCTGGAGTTCCCGGTGGTGTTCGTCACCGGCTGGGAGGACGGCATGTTCCCGCACATGCGGGCCTTGGGCGACCCGGCGGAGCTGTCGGAGGAACGCCGGCTGGCCTATGTCGGGATCACCCGCGCCCGCCGGCGTTTGTACCTCAGCCGGGCCAAAGTGCGTTCGTCGTGGGGCCAGCCCATGCTGAACCCCGAATCCCGTTTCCTGCGGGAGATCCCCGAAGACCTCATCGACTGGCGTCGCACCGACGCCGCGTCCTCGGCTGTGTCGCTGAGTGCTCCGGTCGCCGGTCGGTTCGGCCCGCCGCGTCCGGCGCCGATGCGGTCTGGCGCCGGCAAGCGGGCGCTGATCGTGCTGGAACCCGGCGACCGGGTCAATCACGACAAGTACGGGTTGGGTCGCGTGGAAGAGGTCTCCGGCGTGGGGGAGTCGGCGATGTCGCTTATCGACTTCGGCAGCGCGGGGCGAGTCAAACTGATGCACAACCACGCACCGGTGCAGAAGCTCTAATGGCGGGATTCGCCATGGGCAAGAGCCGGTTGGAGGCGTTCAGCGACGGAGTCCTGGCGGTCGCCATCACCCTGCTCGT
>JBAXUD010000147.1:0-7412 GCA_037129875.1 Mycobacteriaceae bacterium | reverse complement strand
CGGCGACGCCCGGGCCACCGAGGTGTCGGCGGACGGTCAGCTGACCATCGGCCAGCTGGCGCGGGAACACTACGGCCAGGAATGTCGGCTGATCGGCTTCTCCACCTACCGCGGCACCGTCACCGCGGCCAGCAACTGGGGTGGCATCGCCGAACGCAAGACCGTGCGCCCGGCGTTGGCCGGCAGCATCGAGGAACTGCTGCATGAGACCGGCAAGGCGGCGTTCTACGTCCCCATGCACGAGGGCTCCCCGGCCACCGCGGCACTGGAAGTGGTCCGCCTCGGCCGGGCGATCGGGGTGATCTACCTGCCGCAGACCGAGCGGCAGAGCCACTATTTCCACGTGCGTCCATCCGACCAGTTCGACGCGATGATCCACATCGATTCGACCCGGGCGCTGGAACCACTGGAGCCGACCAGCGTGTGGGTAGCGGGACAAAATCCGGAGACCTACCCGACCGGGCTGTAGCAGAGTGTCCGGTGTGGAGATCGTCACCCTGTGCATGAACCCGGCGCTGGACATCACGACGGGCACCGACGTCGTACGGCCCACTGACAAGCTGCGCTGCGCGGCGGCCCGCTACGACCCCGGCGGCGGCGGGATCAACGTCGCCATTGTGGCCGAGGTTCTGGGCATCTCATCGACGGCGGTTTTCCCGGCCGGCGGCCCGGCCGGAGAGCTGGTCCACAACCTTCTGGTCGCCGAAGGCGTAGCGGTACAACGAGTTCGGATCGGCGGCCCGACGCGCGAGAGCTTCACCGTCAACGAGCTCAGCACCGAGCGGCAGTACCGGTTCGTGCTTCCCGGACCGCAGCTCACCATCGCCGAGCAGACCGACTGCCTGCTGCACCTGCGCCGCGCCGCAGCAAGCGCCCGGATCGTGGTGGCCAGCGGCAGCCTGCCCCCCGGCGTGCCGGAGGACTTCTACCAGCAGGTGGCAACGGTCTGCGCGGAGCTCGGCAAGACCTTCCTGCTGGACGCCTGCGGGGCCGGCCTCACCCACGTCACGTCCGGCGTCTTCCTGCTCAAGCCGAGCATCAGGGAGCTGCGCGAGTACTCCAACGGCGACGCCACGGACCTGACTACCGAAGCCGAGCAGGTGGCGGCGGCCCGCTCTCTGGTGTCACGCGGCGTGGCCCGCCACGTCCTGGTCTCGATGGGGTCGCGGGGCGCGCTGCTCGTCGGTCGCGACGCCGCCCAGCGGTTCGCGGCGGTGGACGTTCCCCCGGGAAGCGGTGTGGGCGCCGGCGACGCGATGCTGGCCGGTGTGGCCGTCGGCATCGCACGGGGCTGGCCGCTGAGCGACGCGGTCCGGCTGGGTGTCGCCGCCGGCGCCGCCAAGCTGCTTACCCCGGGCACCGCGCCGTGCACGCGGCAGGACGCCGAGCGGCTCTTCAGGCAGACTGAGGATCCGGTCGATGTCGAACCGTTGACGGACACACCAGGAAGGCCGAAATGACTGGTCCTGCAGGGGCTTTCACCCCGCCGTCGATCGTGGTGGGCGTCGACGGATCACGGGCCGCAGAACGCGCGGCACTATGGGCCCTCGACGAGGCCGTCGGTCGGGATCTTCCGCTGCGCCTGGTGGCTGCAGCCGAACCCGGTGAGACCTCCGGTCGGGCGCACAGTGCCGTGCAGGCGGCCGTCGCGGCAGTCAAGGCCACCGGCCGGGCGGTCAGGGTCGAGTCCGCCGTCGCCGCCGGTGAACCGGTGCCGGCGTTGCTCGCGGCGTCACGCGCGGCGGCGATGCTGTGCGTCGGAGCGGTCGGGCTCAGGCACTTCGACCACCACCGGGTCGGCTCCACAGTCAGCGCACTCGTCGCCGCCGCACACTGTCCGGTCGCCGTCATCCGCGGCGAGAGCCACCCGGGCTGGGTGGTCGTCGAAGTCGACGAAACCCCCGACAGTGCGGCGGTGCTGCAGGCCGGTGTCGAGGAAGCCCGGCTGCGTAATGCGCCGCTGCGGGTGCTGGGCACCTGGCAGTCGCACGACACCGACGGGCACGACACCGACGAGCGCAACCGCCTGGTCCGCTCGCAACTGGACCGGCGTACCGAAATCTGGCGGCACCGTTACCCGGACCTGGACGTGGAGCCGGTCGCGGTGCACGGCAGTGGGCTGGACTGGCTGTCCGGCCATGCCGCGGGGATCCAACTCGTGGTGATCGGGGCCCGCAACATCGTCGCCGTCACCGAACTGCTCGGCCCCGCCGGGCTGGCCGCCGTGGCGGGCACTCCGGTGCTGATCATGGATCCGCAACGCCTGCTCTGAGCCTGCGGTTATCGTTGCACCCATGGTGAAGGTCTTCCTGGTCGACGACCACGAAGTCGTCCGCCGGGGTCTGATCGACCTGCTCAGCGCCGACCCCGAACTCGACGTCGTCGGCGAAGCAGGCACGGTGGCCCAGGCCATGGCCCAGATTCCGGCGGTGCGCCCCGACGTCGCGGTGCTCGACGTGCGACTGCCCGACGGCAACGGCATCGAGTTGTGCCGCGACCTGCTGTCCAAGATGCCCGACCTGCGGTGCCTGATTCTCACCTCGTTCACCTCCGATGAGGCGATGCTCGACGCGATCCTGGCCGGGGCCAGTGGCTATGTGGTCAAGGACATCAAGGGCATGGAATTGGCCAAGGCCATCAAGGATGTCGGCGCCGGTCGCTCGCTGCTGGACAACCGCGCGGCGGCGGCCCTGATGGCCAAGCTGCGCGGGGCGGCGGAACGGTCCGACCCGCTGTCGGGGCTGACCGAGCAGGAGCGGGTGCTGCTGAGCCTGCTCGGCGAGGGCCTGACCAACAAGCAGATCGCCGCCCGGATGTTCCTGGCCGAGAAGACGGTGAAGAACTACGTCTCCCGACTGCTCGCCAAGCTGGGTATGGAGCGTCGCACCCAGGCGGCGGTGTTCGTCTCCAAGCTGGGTCAGAACCAGCGCCGGGACCGCTGACCCCGTGGCGGATGAGGGCCCGCAGGGCCCGGACACCACACCCCCGCTGCGCGACACCCTCTCCCAGCTTCGGCTCCGGGAGTTGCTGGTCGAGGTGCAGGACCGGGTGGACCAGATCGTCAAGGGCCGCGACCGCCTCGACGGACTCGTGCAGGCCATGCTGGTGGTCACCTCCGGACTCGACCTGGACCAAACCTTGGAGACCATCGTGCGGACCGCCACGAAACTCGTCGGCGCGCGTTACGGCGCGCTCGGCGTCCGCGGCGACCAGGAAATCGTCGAGTTCGTGGTGGCCGGTATCGACGAGGAGACCCGGCGGCGTATCGGACCGCCGCCCTCGGGCCGCGGTGTGCTCGGGTTGCTGCTGCAGGATCCCAAGCCGATTCGCCTCGACGACATCCGGATGCACCCCGACTCGGTGGGCTTTCCCGCCAACCACCCGCCGATGCACACGTTCCTCGGGGTGCCGGTGCGCATCCACGACGAGATCTACGGGAATCTCTATCTGACCGAGAAGGCCGGCGGCGAGCCGTTCAGGGAGGACGACGAGGTGCTTGTGGAGGCCCTCGCCGCCGCCGCCGGCATCGCGATCGCCAACGCGCGGCTCTACGAGCAGTCGCGGGCACGGCAGGCCTGGATCGAGGCGACCCGCGATATCGCCACCGAGTTGCTGCGCGGAACCGAGCCCGGGCGGGTGTTCCGGCTGATCGCCGACCAGGCGCTGCGGCTGAACGACGCCCACGCGGTGCTGGTCGCCGTTCCCCTCGATGACGAAGCCCCCGGTACCTCCGACGTCGACGAGTTGGTGGTCGTCGAGACCGCCGGCTCCGCTGCCGACCCGCGATCGGCAGCCTCAATTACTCTGGTGGACAATGTGATCGGCGCGACGTTCACGAACAGAACCCCGCAACGGCTGACGGCGGCGCAGGCCGCGGCGGCGCTCGGGCCGGCGTTCGGGTCGGAGGCCGGCCCGGCGCTGCTGCTGCCGCTGCAGACCACCGACACCGTCGCCGGGGTGCTGGTGGTGCTGCGCGACCGGGACGCCCGGGAGTTCAGCGAGGAACAGCTGACGATGATGGCCGCCTTCGCCGACCAGGCCACGCTGGCCTGGCAGCTGGCCAACACCCAGCACCGCATGCGGGAGTTGGACGTGGTGTCCGACCGCGAGCGGATCGCGCGCGATCTGCACGACCACGTTATCCAGCGACTGTTCGCCGCCGGCCTGTCGCTGCAGGGCGCCATCCCCCGGGCCCGCTCCGCGGAAGTGCAGCAGCGGCTCACCGACACCGTCGACGAGTTGCAGGCCGTCATCCAGGAGATCCGCACCACGATCTTCGACCTGCACGGCGGATCGTCGGGAACCACTCGGCTGCGTCAGCGAATCAGCGACGCCGTCTCGTCGTTCTCCGGCCAGGGGCTGCGCGCCGGTGTGCATTTCGTCGGTCCGCTATCGGTGGTCGACCCGACGCTGGCCGACCACGCCGAGGCCGTCGTCCGCGAAGCCGTCAGCAACGCGGTGCGGCACGCGCAAGCCCACACCCTCACCGTCACCGTCCGGGTGGAGGACGAACTGACGTGCGAGATCGTCGACAACGGCTGTGGCATGCCACCGAACGTCACCGCCAGCGGCCTGAACAATCTGCGTTCCCGCGCCGAGGAGGTCGGCGGGACACTGCAGGTGACCGACGCCCCCGGCGGCGGCACCGTCGTGCGGTGGTCGGCGCCGTTGGATTAACGCCGCGCGGAGCCCGATTGCGCGGCTCTTCCTCCGGCTGGCGCCGTCATCATCGCCGCGCGGAGCCCGATTGCGCGGCTCTTCCTCCGGCTGGCGCCGTCATCATCGCCGCGCGACTATCACCGGCATTTTCGCCCCGTGCACAATCGCCGTGCTCACCGAGCCCAGCAGCATCCCGGCGAAGCCGCCACGGCCGTGGCTGCCGACCACCAGCAGCTGCGCCGACTCGCTCTGCTCGAGCAGTTGATGCGCGGGCCGGTCGGGGGCGACCACCCGTCGCACCAGAACGTCGGGGTAGCGCTCCTGCCACCCCGACAGCCGCTCACTGAGGGTCTCCTCCCCCATTGCTTGCATGGTCGTCCAGTCCACGCCGGGGAACTCGAACACCCCGGTATCGCTCCACGCATGAACGGCGACCAGGTCCACGTCGCGGAACGACGCCTGCTCGAAGGCGATCTCCAGGGCGTCTTCGGAGGCCGGCGAGCCGTCGACCCCCACCACCACCGGGGCCTGCGAGGGATGCACCATCAGCGGGTCCTCGTCGTGGATGATCGCCACCGGGCAGTGCGCGTGATGGACCAGGCCCGTGCTGACCGACCCCAGCAGAGTGCGGGCCAGCGCTCCCCGGCCGTGGCAGCCCACCACGATCATCTGGGCGTCGGTCGACAGGTCAGCCAGCACCGGGACCGGCGGGCCGCTGACCATCTCGGTGGTGATCTCGAGGCCGGCGTCACCGGCTGCCTCCCGGGCCGTGGCCAGTGAGCTGTCCAGGAGCCTGCGCCCTTCGCCCTCCTGCCATTCCAGATAGGCCGGCGGCATCGGCACGTCCGGGAAGGCCATCACCGCAGGCGGGGTCAGGACAAAGACCAGCTTGAGGTTCACACCGCGAAGGGCGGCGTCACGCGCCGCCCAGTCAACGGCCACCTTCGAGGGCGGCGAATCGTCGACCCCGACGATCACGGGCTTAGTGCTTGCCGCAGTTGACATTTCACTGTCCTTCCTCTGCGTATTCCCTAGCGTTTTCCCGGGTACCGGTGTCGGGATGCGGACGGCGCAGCCCCCGGATGACCTTAGCCCTGCCAGGGGTGCGCGGTCAGGGGCATTGGTCACCTCTCGCCCGGCCGGAAGGCCCCGAAGGACTCGTCGCACCCCGCGACGGGATGGCCGTGTCCTATCGTCGACCTCATGGCGATCGATCGTGTCTTCGGAGATCAAAGCGGGGGCGCCGACGGCGGCCACCGGATCAGGATCGATCCCCGCTACCAGGACGCGGTGCTGTTCGACCTCGACGGCGTGATCACCGACACCGCTTCGATTCACCAGGCGGCCTGGGCGCAGATGTTCGACGAGTTCCTCGGTGAACGGACCGCCAGCGAAACGGAGAACCACGAGCCGTTCACCGCCGGCGACTACCGGCATCTCATCGACGGTAAACCGCGCTACGACGGGGTGCGGGACTTTCTGGCCTCCCGCGGTGTGACGTTGCCCTGGGGCACCGCCTCCGACGGCGCCTCGGTGGCGACCATCTGCGGTTTGGGCAACCGCAAACAGGAGTTGTTCGGCGCCCGGATCGCCCACGGGGTGCCGGTCTTCGAATCCACCCTCGCCCTGGTGCGCCTGCTGCAGGAGGCCGGCGTGCGGGTCGCCGTGTTCTCGGCCAGCCGCAACTGCCGAGCCGTCCTGGAGTCGGCCGGGATCGAGGGACTGTTCGAGGCCCGGGTGGACGGGATCCTCGCCGAGGAACTGGGACTGCCGGGCAAGCCGGACCCCGCGATGCTGGTGGAAGCCGCACGTCTGCTCGGGGTCCGGCCCGGCCGCACCGCGGTCGTGGAGGACTCCGAAGCCGGGGTGGTGGCGGCCCGGGCAGGCGGCTTCGGTCTGGTGATCGGCGTCGACCGCACCGGCGAGGCCGCGGCGCGACTGCGCGAATGCGGGGCCGACGCGGTGGTCGGGGACCTCGCCGAGGTGCAGGTGCGCACCATCGCCCGGCGGATGTCGAGCCTGCCCGACGCACTGGCATCCTTCGGTCAGCTCGCCGGTGTGGTGTCGGCCCGGCGCCCGGCCATCTTCTTCGACTTCGACGGCACTTTGTCGCCGATCGTCGAGCAGCCCGGCGCGGCGGCCCTGGCGCCCGGCGCCGACAAGGCGCTGCGGGCGCTGGCTGCGCTGTACCCAGTCGCGGTGCTGTCCGGCCGCGACCTGGCCGACGTCCGTGAACGGGTCGGAATACCGGGACTCTGGTACGCCGGTAGCCACGGATTCGAGATGGTTGGGCCCGACGGGGTCTACCACCACAACGAGACTGCGGCGCAGGCGATTCCGCTGCTCGATCAGGCGGCCGCCGAACTTGCCGATCAACTCGCGCCGATCGCCGGCGTGGTGGTCGAGCACAAGCGTTATGCGGTCGCCGTGCACTACCGCAACGCCGCACCCGAAGCAGCGGCGACGGTGACGGCAGCGGTGCACAACGTCGGCAACCGCCTCGGCCTGAAGGCGACGTCCGGACGCATGGTCGCTGAACTGCGCCCGAATCTGAACTGGGACAAGGGCAAGACGCTGGAGTGGATCGTCGACCAGATGGCCGGCGAGGAGCCACTGCTGCCGATCTTCCTCGGCGACGACCTCACCGACGAGGACGGGTTCGACGCCGTCCTGCACGACGGGATCGGCATCGTGGTCCGTCACAGCGAGGACGGGGACCGCGCCACCGGGGCGCGGTTCTACCTCGCCGATCC
>JBAXUD010000146.1:0-7430 GCA_037129875.1 Mycobacteriaceae bacterium | reverse complement strand
CTGATCCTCAGCCACTGGCATGACCGCAGGGTATTGCTGATCGACGCCATGCTTGCCCGAACCGATGCGTCCATGTGGGGTCGTGACACCGGAAGCATGGGCTACGACATCACTACCCTGCTCACTATGAGGTGTCAGGATCTGGCCGCACCGGAGACCGTCGGGGAAGAACTCAAAGTGGTCGCCGACATACTGGCGGGCCGGCGCGACTCTTACCGAGCCATCAAGGAGTGTGTGCACGCCGGGGGCCACCGGATCTGGGGGGATCTGTCGCTGAGTTGCATACGGCGGCCCGACGGCGAGGTGGAGAACCTCATCGCCCAGATCGTTGACATCACGGAATTCAGGAAGGCGGGACAGTGGTGACCAACGAAGCCCGCGGGGCTGAGTTCCAGCCGGGGCAGGCGCCGCTGCCGGTCAAGGACATCGGCCGCCTGTTGGTGCGCTGCGCGGACCGGCCTGGCCTGGTGGCCGCCGTGACCGGCTTCCTGGCCGAAGCCGGCGCGAACATCATCTCACTGGACCAGCATTCCACCCAGCAGACCGGTGGAATCTTCATGCAGCGCACCATCTTTCACTTGCCCGGGCTGACGGCCGCCCGCGATGATCTGGAACGCGAGTTCGCTGCGCGGGTCGCCGAGCCGTTCGGTATCGACTTCCGGTTGACGGAGGCGGCCAAGCCCAAGCGGGTCGCGCTGATGGCATCAAATGAAGACCATTGCCTGCTGGATCTGTTGTGGCGCAACAGCCGCGGGGAACTTGATATGTCGATCGTGATGGTGGTCGCCAACCATGCCGATCTCGCTGATCAGGTAAGGCCATTCGGTGTGCCGTTCATTCACATTCCGGCCACCAAGGACATCCGCGCGGAATCGGAGCAACGTCAGCTTGATCTGATGCGCGCCAACGTCGACCTGGTGGTGCTGGCCCGCTACATGCAGATTCTGACGCCGCGTTTCCTCGCCGAGGTGGGCTGCCCACTGATCAACATCCACCACTCCTTCCTGCCGGCGTTCATCGGAGCCGCGCCGTACCGGCGGGCCAAGGAGCGCGGCGTGAAACTGGTCGGCGCGACGGCGCACTACGTCACCGAGGACCTCGACGAGGGGCCGATCATCGAGCAGGACGTGGTTCGGGTGGATCACCGCCACAGCGTGGAGGATCTGGTGCGTCTGGGCGCCGACGTCGAACGGGCCGTGCTCTCCCGCGCGGTGCAGTGGCACTGCGAGGACCGGGTGATCCGCTACGGCAATCAGACCGTGGTGTTCTGACGTCGATGACAGGCTGCCGTGGTGATTGACCTCGGGCGGTCGCTGCCGGCCGGGATCGTCGCCGGATTCCTCGCCGATACCCTACTGGCCGATCCGCGGCGCGGGCATCCGGTGGCGGGGTTCGGTTGGTGTGCAACGGGTCTGGAAGCTATGACCTACCGCGACAACCGGGCGGCCGGCGTCGTTCATACCGCCGTGCTGGTTGGGGCTGTTTCGGGTGCGGCATCTCTTGCCCAGCGCCGCGTCCGGGTCCGGTGGGCGTCCGCGCTGACGGCGGCCGCGACCTGGGTGGCGCTGGGCGGAACAACGCTGGCCAGGACCGGTTCTGAGATGGCCGGCCTGCTCGAGGACGGCGACATCGACGCTGCGCGGGCACTGCTGCCGTCGCTGTGTGGCCGCGACCCCTCGGCGCTGGACAGCCGGGGGCTGGCCCGGGCGGCATGCGAGTCGGTGGCTGAGAACACCTCCGACGCCCAGGTTGCGCCCTTGTTCTGGGCCGCGGCGGCCGGGGTGCCGGGGGTGCTGGCCTACCGCGCCGTCAACACCTTGGACGCCATGATCGGCAACCGGTCGGCCCGTTATGCCCGATTCGGTTGGGCCGCAGCGCGACTGGACGATCTGGCCAACTATGTTCCGGCCCGGTTGACCGGTGCGCTGGTACTGGCATGCGCTCCGCTGGCAGGGGGCTCACCGGCGCGGGCGGCGCTGGCATGGCGCCGCGACGCGGGCCGCCATCCCAGCCCGAACGCCGGAATTCCCGAGGCCACCTTCGCCGGCGCCCTGGGTGTCCGGCTGGGCGGCCCGACCCAGTACCGCCACCAACTGGAGATCCGGCCCACCCTGGGCGACGGTCCTGCCCCGGGAGTCGCAGATCTGCGGCGGGCCGTTCGGCTGTCACGGCTGGTGCAGGTGGGCGCCGTTCTCACCGCCTTGGTGATCAGTGCCGTCGGTCACCGCGCTGGTGATCAGCGCCGTCGGCCGTACCGGTCGGCAAGTTTGTCTTCGGCGGTGAGCGGCGCCGGGGAGGCCTGCTGTTCGGCCTTGCGGGCCGCTTCTCGACGGCGCATCCGGATCTCGGAGTAGACGAAATAGCCCAGACCCAGCGGGGCGACGATGCCGAACGCGATCCACTGGATGCCGTAGGACAGGAATGGTCCCGCGTCGAGCTGCGGCAGCGGCAAAGCCGCCAGGCCGCCCGGCTGGTTGTCGACCAGCTGTAGGTAGGACCCGGTCAGCGGAGTCTTGGTGAGACGGGCGATCTGGCGGGTGTCGATGACATACACCTGTTGATAGCCGGCTTCGGTCAGAGGCTGCTTATCGCCGGCGGTCTCCGAGT
This sequence comes from Mycobacteriaceae bacterium, assembly GCA_037129875.1. Classification (GTDB taxonomy): domain Bacteria; phylum Actinomycetota; class Actinomycetes; order Mycobacteriales; family Mycobacteriaceae; genus Mycobacterium. Next base: position 4,823 of record JBAXUD010000146.1, on the reverse strand, counting down.
CGCGCAACCGGGCGGTGATGGTCACCGTCCCGCCCGGCGGCGCCTTGACGGGCGGGACGGCGGTGCCCTGGTCGGGGCGGACGTAGCCACGATTCACCAGGACCGTCGGTCCGCCGTCGACGGCGAACGCGGTGAGCACCTCGTAGGCCGGCGCGCCGCCGATCACCCGCAGTCGCACCAGCACCTCGGCCTCGGGCAGGTACCGGCCGGTTGCGGTGACCGGCCGCCACTGCGCATCGGGAGCGGCCGAGTCCTGCTGTGGCAGAACGGACGTCACTGCAACCGGATCTGCGGACAGCGAGGCCTCGATCTGATTGTTCTCCCTCGAGGTCCGGGTGTTCTTGCCCAACTGCCAGGGTGCCAGGACCGTCAGGCACAGATATGTGAACGCGACCACCACCAGGGCGAGGGCGATCCAGCCGGGACGCAGCAGGAATGGCAGCCGGCGCATCAGTCGGCCGTTCCGCCGGTGGCCAGCCGCTCGTCGACCCAGGCGTGCAAACCGGGCAGGGCCGCGTCGATCACGTCGAAGGCCTCCACGAAGTCAGTGTGGTCGCCGTAGTAGGGATCTTCGACATCGAGGGCGTGGGCACCCGATCGCGGGTCGAATGATCGCAGCATCCGCAGGCGTGCGTGGTCCACCCCCAATTCATTGAGGATGCGAAGGTGGTTGCGGCCCAACGCCACAACCAAGTCGGCGGACAGATGGTCGTCTCCCACCTGCGCGGCGCGGTGCGCCGTCGGGTAGCCGCGCTCGTGCAACACCCGCACCGCCCGGACGTCGGCGCCGGAACCGGCGTGCCAGCCGCCGGTGCCTGCGCTGTTCACCCGCACCATGTCGGTCAGACCGCGCTCGGCGATCTGGTGGGCGAACATCTTCTCGGCCATCGGCGAGCGGCAGATGTTTCCCGAGCACACGAACGTCACGTGGAGCAGGTGGTCAGACACCGAGCACCTCCCGCAACTCCTGGACCGTTGCGACGTGGGCCGCGGGTGCGGCGGCCAGGGGCGCGTCGAAGTCGGCCTTCCCGTACCCCCAGCCCACCACCACCGTCGCGATGCCGTGCTCAGCGGCGCCCTCGACATCGTGGGAGCGGTCGCCCACCATGAGCACGCGTTCGGGCAGTGGGCCGAGCTGGTGCAGGGCATGGGCGACAACGTCGGCTTTGGTGGCCCGGGTCCCGTCCAGGCTCGCGCCGGCGACCACCTCGAACTCCTCGGCGATGCCGAAGTGCTCCAGGATGCGCCGCGCGGTCGGTTCGGCTTTGGAGGTGGCGATCGCCAGGCGCACCCCGGCGGCATGCAGGTCGGCCAGCAGATCCGTGACGCCGTCGTAGAGGGTGTTCATCGCCCAGCCGCGGCGAGTGTAATCCGCCCGGTAGGCGGCCACCGCGGCGTCTGCCTGCTCGCCCAGACCCATCATCGCCAGGGTGTGGTGCATCGGCGGCCCGACGATGCGGTCGGCGAGGTCACCGTCGGGGACTTCGGCATCGACGGCGGCCAGCGCGTGCCGGAAGCTGGCCACGATGCCCGGTGCGGAATCGGTCAACGTGCCGTCGAGATCGAAGATCACCAACTGCGGTCTGCTGCCGGCGGCGAGGGGCGTCACCGCTTCATTGTCCCTGATCGCTGCGGGACTACTGTTCTTCTGGTGAACGACTGGGCCGACGGGCGGAGGCTGCGCCCCGGCTCGCGCTACCACGGTGACCAGGCTGGCGCCCCGGGCATGCTCGACTTCGCCGTCAACGTCCGTCACGCCCAGCCGCCCGGGTGGCTTCAGCAGCGACTCGCCGCCCGACTGGCCGACCTCGCCGGGTATCCCGGCGCCGCAGACCACGACGCCGCGGTCAGCGCGGTCGCCGACCGGCACGGTGTGCCGCAGGATCACGTGCTGCTGCTGGCCGGCGGGTCGGAGGGATTCGCGCTGCTGCCGGGGCTTGAGCCGAGCCGCGCGGCGCTGATCGCACCGTCGTTCACCGAACCCGAAGCCGTTCTTACCGCGGCCGGCGTGGCCCTGGACCACGTGGTACTTCCGCCGCCCTTCGTCCTGGCCGCCGCTGTGGTCCCCGAGACCGCCGACCTGGTGGTTGTCGGCAACCCGACGAACCCGACCGGGGTGCTGCACCCGCGGGAGTCGGTCCTGGCGCTGCGCCGGCCCGGCCGGATCGTGGTCGTCGACGAGGCGTTCGCCGACGCCGCTGCCGATGAGCAGCAGTCGTTGGCCGGCCTGGCCCTGCCCGACGCACTGGTGCTGCGCAGCCTCACCAAGACCTGGTCGTTGGCGGGCCTGCGGGTCGGCTACGCGCTGGGCGCCCCGCAGGTGTTGGCGCGACTGGCCGCACGGCGGCCGCACTGGCCGCTGGGCACACTGCAACTGGAGGCGATCGCCGCGTGCTGCGCACCGCCGGCAGTCGAAGAGGCTCGCGCCGATGCCCAACGGCTGGCGGGACTGCGCGCAGACATGGCGGGCGCACTTGGCGATCTGGGTCTCGACGTGGTCGACGGCCGCGCCCCGTTTGTGCTGTTTGCCGTTCCCGATGCCCCACTGATGCGGAAACACCTGGCCGCCAAGGGTATTGCGGTACGCCGCTGCGACACGTTCGTCGGCCTGGGGGAGGGCTACCTGCGTGCGGCGGTGCGGCCCGAGTGGCCGGTGCTGGTGGCGGCGGTCGGGGAGGCGTTGCGATGAGTGTGCGACTGGCCGATGTCATCGCCGTCCTCGACGAGGCCTACCCGCCGCAACTGGCGCACGAATGGGATTCAGTGGGCCTGGTGTGCGGCGATCCGGACGAGTCCGTCGACTCCGTGACCATCGCCGTGGACGCCACCGCCGCGGTGGTCGACACCGTCGGACCGCGCGGACTGCTGCTGGCCCACCATCCACTGCTGCTGCGCGGGGTGGACACCGTCGCGGCCAGCACCCCCAAAGGCGCCCTGCTGCACCGGCTGATCCGCTCCGGCGCGGCGCTGTTCACCGCCCACACCAACGCCGACGCGGCGAGCCCCGGGGTGTCCGACGCGCTCGCCGAGGTCATCGGGTTGACCGTGGATGCGGTGCTCGACCCAGCCTCCCGCGACGGGGTGCCCGCGGCGGACGGTCTCGGCATCGGGCGGATCGGAACCCTGGCCGAACCGCAGCGGTTCGCCGACTTCGTCTCCCGGGTGAATTCGCTTCTGCCGCAAACCAGTTGGGGTGTGCGCGCCGCCGGTGATCCGGACGCCGTCATTTCCCGCGTCGCGGTGTGCGGCGGGTCCGGCGATTCGCTGCTTTCGGCCGCCAGGGCCGCCGGGGTTCAGGCCTATGTGACGGCGGACCTACGCCACCATCCCGCCGACGAACATCGTCGTGCCAGCGATGTCGGCCTCATCGACGTGGCCCACTGGGCCAGCGAGTACCCGTGGTGCAGTCAGGCCGCCGGATTGCTGCGTGCGCGGTTCGGCGACGCACTGCCGGTGACGGTGTCCGGGCTGCGCACCGATCCATGGAATGTCGAGATTGAGGGTCCTGTGAATATCGAGGCTATGGGGAGGATTGTCGATGAAAGCTGATCTGGCGCAGCAACGTTCGCTGTTGGAGCTGGCCGATGTTGATGCGGAACTGAGCCGTCTGGCGCACCGCGCGTCGCACCTGCCGGAGCAGCAGCGCTACGACGAGGTGCAGGCCGGGCAGCGCGCCGCCGCCGATCGGCTGGCCGCCGTGGCCATCGCCCTGGAGGATCTCGATGCCCAGGTCGCCAAACTGGAATCCGAGGTCGACGCGGTGCGCAGGCGCGAGGACCGCGACCGCGGGCTGCTGGATTCCGGATCGGTCAGCGACTCCAAGCAGCTCGGGGAGCTTCAGCATGAATTGGGGACTTTGGAACGCCGGCAGGCGAGCCTGGAGGACACCCTGCTGGAGGTGATGGAGCGTCGGGAGCAAGTGGCTGCTGACCAGGCCCGCGAACAGGCTGCCATCGAGATACTCGAGCAGGATCTGAACGCCGCGCGACAAGCGCGCGACGAGGTGCTGGCCGAGGTCGAGCAGGCCCGCACCGAACGCGGCGCGCGTCGCACAGAGGTGGCCGCCGCTCTGGACGCCGACCTGCTCAGCCTCTACGAGCGCCAGCGCGGGACGTCGGGTATCGGCGCCGGCCGGCTGCTCGGGGGGCGGTGCGGCGCCTGCCGAATCGAACTCGACCGCGGGGAGTTGGCCCGGATCTCGGCCGCACCCGAGGACGAGGTGCTGCGGTGCCAGGAGTGCGGGGCTATTCTGCTGCGGCTCAAGGCGTCCGGGGAGTAGTGGCGATGAAGGTCATCGTCGAGGCCGACGGCGGCTCCCGCGGCAACCCCGGTCCGGCCGGCTTCGGCGCTGTGGTCTGGGCCGAAGACCACACCACAGTGCTCGCCGAACACGGTCAGGCGATCGGCGTGACCACGAACAATGTCGCCGAGTACCGCGGTCTCATCGCCGGGCTGGAGGAGGCGCGCCGGCTCGGCGCCGGCGAGGTCGCGGTGCGGATGGACTCCAAGCTGGTGGTCGAGCAGATGAGCGGCCGGTGGAAGGTCAAGCATCCCGGGATGGCCGAATTGCACCAGCGGGCAAGGGCTTTGGCGTCGACGTTCGATTCGGTGAGTTTCGCCTGGATTCCGCGTGAGCAGAACAAGCACGCCGACCGGCTGGCCAACGAGGCGATGGACGGCCTGCGATCAGACGCAGCGGTGCCGGACGCCGGGTCAGTGCCGACAGTCGGCGAACCCGAACAACGCGCCGCCGACCCCCCACCGAGTGCGGTCGCCGTGCCGCCGTCGACCTGGACCGGCAACCGCGGCGGCCCCACCCGTTT
>JBAXUD010000145.1:0-7438 GCA_037129875.1 Mycobacteriaceae bacterium | reverse complement strand
GAGCGCAGCGACCCGGGAAACGGTCCGGAGGGCAGGAGCGCAGCGACCCGGGAAACGGTCCGGAGGGCAGGAGCGCAGCGACCCGGGAAAGGACCCCCGGAAAAACAAAGCACCCCCGCTGTGCCCGGAGTCCGGGCCGGCGGGGGTGCTCTGTGGAGAGTTGTCGGTCAGACGGCGCGAACGCCGGTTGCCTGCGGCCCCTTGGGGCTCTGGCCTACCTCGAACTCAACCCTCTGATTCTCTTCCAGGGTGCGGAATCCGTTCCCCTGAATTTCCGTGTAGTGGACGAACACATCAGCGGAGCCGTCCTCCGGAGCAATAAAGCCGAAGCCCTTCTCCGCGTTGAACCACTTCACAGTTCCCTGTGGCATTTTCGTACTTTCCTTACTTCTTCCGGGTTCGGCCTACCGATGTTCCGGTGGGCCGGGCCGGTTCCGACCGCCATACCTTCGTGGCTTCGTCGGAACTGAGCCGACCTACAGACCCTCGCAGGAACGCGACCGCAACAGAAGATCCTGCGATTGTGAGACACGAACACAGAAGCTGCGACCTCCCCTATCCAATCACGTCCGGCGCTGTTAGGACAGTCTCGGCGACAATTCCTGTGGTATTCCGTGGATGGGACGTGCAGAAGTGGTCAGTTTTGGCAGCGAACTGCTCGCCGCGGTGTGCGGTGGCACTGCCGACCGACCGCCGTCGTTGCTCCACGTTGCGGAGATGCCGGCCCGCGGCGCCCGGTCGGCCGCCTGGCCGTCCTGGGTGCATCCGGAGATCTTGGACACACTCGGCGATCAGGGGATCACCGCGCCGTGGTCGCATCAGGTGCAGGCCGCCGACCTTGCCCGTCGGGGCCATGACGTCGTCGTCAGTACCGGAACCGCGTCAGGCAAGTCGCTGGCCTTCCAACTTCCGATCATGGACGCTCTTGCCCGCGACGCCCGCAGCAGAGCCCTGTACTTGTCACCGACCAAGGCGCTGGGCCACGACCAGTTACGGGCCGCCCACAGGCTGACGGCGGCGACCCCGAGTCTGCGGGACGTCGCCCCGACGGCGTATGACGGCGACGCCGCGCCCGAGGTTCGGCGGTTTGCGCGGGAACGTTCGCGGTGGCTGTTCTCCAATCCCGACATGGTGCACCTGTCGTTGCTGCGCAACCATGCGCGATGGGCGGTGTTCCTGCGCGGGCTGAGATACATCGTGGTTGACGAATGTCATTACTATCGTGGGATTTTCGGTTCGAACGTGGCGATGGTGCTGCGTCGGCTACTGCGGCTGTGCGAACGCTACGTCAGCGCCGGAAGTTCCGGTCCGACGGTGATCTTCGCCAGCGCGACCACCGCCGCCCCGGGGCAGACCGCCACCGAGCTGATCGGCCGGCCGGTGGCCGAGGTGATCGATGACGGTTCACCGCAGGGGGCTCGCACCATCGCGCTGTGGGAGCCCGAACTGCGCCAAGACCTGCACGGGGAGAACGGGGCGCCGGTGCGCCGCTCGGCCGCGGGCGAGGCCGCCAGGATGATGGCCGACCTGGTCGCCGAGGGGGCCCGGACGCTGACCTTCGTCCGGTCCCGCCGCAGCGCCGAACTGACGGCCCTGGCGGCGCGCTCTCGGCTGTCCGATATCGCGCCGCAATTGCGCGACACGGTGGCCTCGTATCGCGCCGGATACCTGGCCGAGGACCGGCGGGCCCTGGAACGGGCGTTGGCCGACGGGGAGTTGCGAGGGCTGGCCGCCACCAACGCCCTGGAACTGGGCATCGACATCTCCGGGCTGGACGCCGTCGTCCTGGCCGGATTTCCTGGGACCGTCGCGTCGTTCTGGCAGCAGGCGGGACGCTGCGGGCGGCGGGGTCAGGGCGCACTGGTACTGCTGGTCGCCCGCGACGACCCGCTGGACACCTACCTGGTCCACCACCCGGAGGCCTTGCTGGGCAAGCCGGTGGAGCGGGTCGTGACCGATCCGGCAAACCCCTATGTGATGGGACCTCAACTGCTCTGCGCGGCAACGGAATTGCCGCTGACCACCGATGAGGTCAGCGCCTGGAAGGCCGACTCGGTGGTCCGCGCCCTGGTCGAGGACGGCCTGCTGCGCCATCGCGCCGAGCGGTACTTCCCGGCCGCTGGTCTTGACCCCCACCACGAGGTCGACATCCGCGGGGGCTCCGGTGGTCAGGTCGCGATCGTCGAGTCAGGCACCGGCCGGTTATTGGGAAGCACCGACGCTGGACAGGCCCCGTCGACGGTTCATCCCGGTGCGGTGTACCTGCACCAGGGCGAGACCTACCTCGTCGACTCGCTGGATCTGGACGACCGGCTGGCCTTCGTGCACGCCGAGGACCCGGGGTACGCGACGTTCGCCCGTGAACTCACCGACATCAGCGTCACCGGCAATGGGGAAAGGGTGGCCTACGGAGCGGTGACACTCGGCCTGGTTCCGGTCTCGGTGACCCGCCGGGTGATCGGATACCTGCGCCGCGCCGCATCAGGCGAGGTGATCGACTTCGTCGAGTTGGACATGCCGGAGCGGGTGCTTCCGACCACGGCGGTGATGTACACCATCACTCCGGAAGAATTGGCGGACAACGGAATCGAGCTCATCCGTATCCCCGGCTCTCTGCACGCGGCCGAACACGCCGCCATCGGTCTGCTGCCATTGGTGGCCAGCTGCGACCGTGGCGATATCGGCGGGCTGTCAACGGCGTTCGGCGAAGCCGGGCTACCGACGGTGTTCGTCTATGACGGCCACCCCGGCGGCGCCGGCTTCGCCGAACGCGGCTACCGACTGGCCGCGACCTGGCTGCGCGCGACAGTGGACGCGATCCGGGCCTGTGAGTGCCCCCAAGGCTGCCCCTCCTGTGTGCAATCCCCGAAGTGCGGCAACGGCAACGATCCTCTGGACAAGGCCGGTGCTATCGGGGTTCTGCAGGTCGTGTTGGCCCATATCGCCTCAGCGGAACGCTGAGCCGCGACCGCCGACCGACCCCTCAAAAACGGTCGACAGCCGCGAACGGGCGCTGGCGATCAGCGCCCGGCAGCGTCGTCAGTGCCCCAAAGTGCTGAGGCCCACACATTCCCGGCAAATGCACTGAAACAGTGCTACGAGCGTTCGGATTGCACGAACCGCTCGGCAAGGCCGGAACCGGACATCGCTAAAATTACTCTGGCAACGTCGATTTGCGCAACGCCGCGACCTATTCGGCGAGCATTTTGTTTACCACGGGGTCGCCTTCCAGCAAATTCCCCGGCACCCGGCTCAGTTCGACGGCGCAAGCCACCGTTAAGCTTTGCCCGTGACCCAGGAATGGCTGCTGGTCGAGACGCTCGGCGACCAACCCGTGGTGGTCGCTCAGGGCCGGCAGATGAAGAATTTTGTGCCGCTTGCGGTTTTCCTGCGCCGCAATCCCAATCTGGCGGCAATCCAGACGGCGATTGCCGAGACGGTCACATCCGGGACGGGACTGGCCAGCATCACACCGAAAACCAAGCGAGTGATCCGTACCGAACCGGTCCAGATGACCGACGGTCGCATCCACGCCGTGCACGTGTGGTGTGGTCGTACCGAAGACGAACCTCCGGAGCGCCCGATTCCCGGCCCATTGAAATGGGATCTCACTGCCGGAGAGGGATCGGCGACCACGGAGTACCTCGTCAACGCCGGCATGGACCCGTCGCAGGAATCACTCACCGGCAGGGCATTCGTCGAAGACATACCCAGCCGCAGCCTCAATCGGGATGAATCCAAGGCGCTGTCCTGGGTCATAGATGTCGCGCCGGACAGAACTTATTGCGCGACCTGGGATTTCGCCGACAAGCTCGGTGGCTTCCGCCGTGTGGGCTGGTGTGCACGCACCGTTTCGGAGGCGAACGAGGACGGGAGCGATCACCTTATCGGTCGCGCGATAAACCTGATCGAGGCTGTCAGCGAGTCGCCAATGGTGGCCGACAACCTCGCCGACCGCATTCTCAACGGACTCTCGCAGCCCGGGGTGTACCGGGTGATCGTCGACGTGAACACCTGGACCCTGCTGAAGTGGATCGACGACCCGTGCCCTTATTTCAACTGGCACGGACGGGTGGAGATGCATCCCGAGGAACGCGAACACTTCTCGGAGCGGATGGCCGCGGAACTCGAAGAGGGCACGACCAGCGCGGTGCTTCGCCTACCCGGCAATGACGGGGGCTGGGTTCCACTCCACGTCACCGTCACCAAAGTCGATCTTGACGACGGTGTCAGCGGCGGTCTGGTGACAGTGCGCCTACCCACCGAGAACGAGCTCGCCGACGTCGGCCTCGACGAGACCGGCCGGCCGCTGTCCTAGCTTTCGCCCGGTCCGGCCCGCGCCCTTGCGCTTGCCTGCGCACCAGCCCACCCGCCGACCGCGACGGCGACGCTCACCGCGATGTCGAGTTGCTCAACATTGCAGGCCTGCACGGTCGCCCGCATGGCGTCGGCCAAAGCCCGTGCCTCCCGGCACGCGGCAGTCGACCCGGCCGGAATCCGCGCCGCCCCGGCCAGGGCGGCGAGGTCGGCAACGGATTGGGCGCGGTGACGGGCCACGACGGCGGAGCCGAGCCTGACACCTGCGAGGGTGACGGTGATCAGCACCGCAACCATGATGGCAGCCAGCACCGTGGCGGCCCCGCGGTCGTCATTGACCCGGTTCAACGGCTGAAATCGCCTGCCCGACAATGACGATCCCGGGCAGCATCGGTGACCGGCCGCTGACGCGCGCGACGATGTAACCGCCGTCGCGGCGCACCTCCACCGCGGCACCGGCTGGGGCGACGCTGCGGGCGCCCACAACGGCCGCCCCGTCGCCGCGTGCCGCCAACCGGGCAGCTTCCCGGGCAGCGTCGACGCAACGGACCTGAATGGCGATTGCCGTGAGGCCTGCGGCGCAAAGAGCGAGCACGGCAACCAGGCTGGCGACAGCCAACGCGGCTTCCACCGTGCTGAAGCCACCGTCGCCGCCTAGACCCGGGTGGTCAGTGCCCGGTTGATGATGTTGGTCAGCGCGCCCACGATCGAGTCGCCGGTGACGACGCTGTAGAGGATGGCGCCGAAGGCCGCTGCGGCAATGGTTCCGATCGCATACTCGACCGTCGACATGCCGGCCTCGTCGACCGCGAGCATAGTCATTCGGGCATGGACTCCGCGGATCATGTTGTGCATCAATGCTATTTCCTTCCATTGGTGAAACTTCCCTCTTTTCCGAAGCTCCGGATCGAGTCGCCGTCACAGCAGGCCCGAACCGAAGATCTCGCCGGCCAGCCCCGCCACGACGGGTACTATGCCTAAGCACACGAAGGCTGGCAGGAAGCAGAGGCCCAGCGGTCCCGCGATCAGGACACCGGCCCGCTCCGCTGCCGCGGTTGCGCTGTGAGTGGCGTCCTGACGGGACTGCTCGGCGAGTTCAGCCACACCTGCGGCCAGCGCGGTTCCCGACGCCGCCGATCTGCGCGCCAGCCTTGCCAGAGCCGCGCACTCCTCGTCCGCATCGCCGCCGGGCACCTGCCATGCGGTGTCAGGCTCGGCCCCCAACGCCAGAAGATCGCCGGCCCGCCGAAGAACAGCCCCCAGTGCCGGCGGTGCGAAGTCTGCCGTCGCGGCGGCCGCCGCGGGTACCGCCATTCCTGTCGATAAGCACACCGCAAACACATCAAGGGCTGACGCTGTGGCAAAAGGGTCGCGGCCGGTGGCCTGGCGGCTCTCCGGCCTGGGTGGGCACGTCACCAGTCCGCCCCGTAGCAACACCTTCCCCGCGCGTCCGACCAGCAGCAGTGCGGCAGCCAACAGCAGTGCGGCGCTCGTCACGTCAGCAGCCGTTCGATGATCCGGTCAGCCCATGCCAGGCCGGCCGCGATCAGCGTGGCTCCAACCACCAGAAGGACGCCGCCCAGCCCGCCACCGAGCAGAAAGCGGACCGGATGAGCTCCGATCAGCTGACCGAGGGCCACCCCGAGGACGGGGAGCGCCGCCAGGATGACGGCGGTGGCCCGCGCCCCGGCCAGCGCAGCCCGGATACGGCCGGCGAACCGCTGGCGATCGAGGATGTCATGGTGTGCGGCCTGCATCAGCACGGACATCGCCAGACCTCGTTGGGCCGCGAGTTCCCAGAACACGGCGAGCCGCCGCCAGTAGGCCGGGACGGCCGAATCTCGCTCTGCTGCAATCAATCCCGCCCCGACATCGGCACCCAGGCGACTGCGGGCCGCCACCCGCTGCAACGAAAGGCCCACCAGACCGGGTGACTCTGCCGCAGCGATGGTGAAGGCCCGCGCCGGATGGGAGCCCACGCGTAACTCTCCGATGAGCACCTCCAGAGCGGACGCCATCGCCCGGCTCTCCGCACGCCGGCGCCGTTCGAACTCTCGTCGGCGCCGCCATACCGCCACTACGGCGCCGGCTATGACCCCGACGAGGAGTACCGCCGGAGGAGCCGATCCCGACGCGCCGGCTAGGGCAAGCACCGCGCCGACCCTCGCCAGAGGCCGCCGACTAGTCCGCCGCTCGGCGAGCGCCGGCAATCGATGGAGGGCAGGACCCGGTGATACCAGCACGGCTGCGGCCAACAGCAACGCAGCGCCGGACGCAGCCGTCATGACCGGTTCCTGCCTGCGATCAGCCGATGGAAGGAGGGAGCAGCATCGGCCAGGCCTTCGGCGGCTCGCCAGACCGGCACCGCATAGCAACACCCGGAATCGTCGCGGCGCAGTAGTGCGATTTCCTCGACGCGCCGGCCAGCCGGCCCGCGGCTGACGTGCACGACCGCCTGAACCGCGGCCGCGAGTTGACTGTGGAGCGCGCCGCGATCCAGACCGCCGAGGGCGGCCAGCGCCTCCAGTCGGGCCGGGACCTCGGCCGGGCTGTTCGCGTGGACAGTTCCCGCTCCCCCGTCATGCCCGGTGTTGAGCGCGGCGAGCAGATCCACCACTTCAGCCCCGCGGACTTCGCCGACTACGATGCGGTCGGGCCGCATGCGCAGGGCCTGGCGTACCAACTGGCGCAATGTAATCTCCCCTGCGCCTTCGACATTGGCACCGCGCGCCACCAGGCGAACCAGGTGCGGGTGCCGGGGCGCCAGCTCCGGTGCGTCCTCAACGCAGACGATCCGTTCGCCGTCGGGGACGGCGCCCAGGGCCGCCGAAAGCAACGTTGTCTTGCCGGCACCGGTGCCCCCGGATACCAGGAAGGCCAGTCGCGCCGCGATGATGCCGTCGAGCAGATCGCGGGCCACAGGGTCGATCGCGCCAGCGGCTGTGAGGGCTGCGAGGCCCTGGGTGGCGGGCCGCAGAACGCGAAGTGACAGACAGGTTCCGTCCGCGGCCAGCGGCGGCAGGACCGCATGCAGCCGAACGGTGAATCGGCCGCCGCCCACCCCGGTGAGCTGTCCGTCCACCCACGGTTGGGCATCGTCGAGGCGGCGGCCGGCCGCCGC
>JBAXUD010000144.1:0-7450 GCA_037129875.1 Mycobacteriaceae bacterium | reverse complement strand
GGGACTCTTCCCCGAGTCGCTGCGCTCCTGCCCGCCGGGACTCTTCCCCGAGTCGCTGCGCTCCTGCCCGCCGGGAGGTCAGCCAGCCGTCGAGTTGCCAGCGCACCCGGTCGGCGGTGGCATCCTCGGTCAGCGGTTCGGCGCAACGCCAGACCCGGATCAGCTCCCCGCCGCCGGCGGTGACGGCGTGGATGGCCAGTCGAGTGCACCCGACCCCGGCCCCTTCCAGGTTGCGATGCAGTGCGGCGGCCAACGTCCGCCCCGCGAACGCAGCGGCATCGACCCGGTCGATCGGGGGGTCACAGTGCAGCACCGCGTCGAGTTCCGGGGGGAGCTCGCGCCCGTACGGCCCACGCCCCGGCTCGCCCCGGGCGAAGCGGTGGGCGGCCACCGCATCGGTGTCGAACCGGGAGGCCACATCCCGGCGGGGCAGCGCGGCGAACTGGCCGAAGGTGCGGATTCCCATGCGCCACAACAGATCAGCCAGTTCCTCGCGGCGGGGTCCGGAAAGGCTGGGTTCGGCGGCCAACTGCCTGATCGACAGCCCGGACAGGAACGCCGCATCGTGACCTGGTTCCACGATCCGCCCGGCCCGGGCCGCGAAGACGGCGGTGGGCAACTGGTCGGCGATCCCGACCTGACACTCGGCACCGGCAGCGGCGACGGCGTCGACCAGCCGTTCGGCGGCTGCCTGCTCGGTACCGAAGTAGCGGGCCGCACCGCGGACCGGCAGTGCCAGCAGGCCCGGTCGCAACACCTCCGCACGGGGCACCACATCGTCCACCGCGACGATCACGCCCTCGAAGAACCGGGCGTCACGGGCCGGGTCGGCGGTGGCGACGTGCACCTGCGGGCAGCGGGCCTGCGCCTCGCGCCGCCGCAGTCCGCGCCGCACCCCGGCCGCCCGTGCCGCCGCCGAACAGGCGACCACTCGGTTGGCCAGAGTGACCGCGACCGGCGTGGTGGACGGCAGCCCGGCTGCCGCCGACGCTGCCACGGCCGGCCAGTCCATGCACCAGATCGCCAGGACACGCGCGGTCATGGCCGGCCACGGGCCCGAACCGACAGCCGTACCGCGCTGATCCGCCCGCAACCCGCCACCGGTGCGCCGACCGGGCTCCCGGTGATGTCATACCCGGACACCCGGGCGTCCATCCGCATCGATGCACCCTCCCACTGACCTCCGGTGACCAGCAGGGTGCAGCCCCGCTGACGGGCCCGGGCCACCACTGCCCGTGCCCGGGTGGCCGGTACGCAGCGGCCGGCCAGTCCGAGCACCACCAGATCCATCCCGTCCAGCAGCACCGCAGCCACCTCGACCGGATCGGTACCCGGGTTCGGGATCACCGCCAGCCGGCTGAGGTCGGCGCCCATCTCGGCGGCGGCCAGCAGACCGAAGTCCGGCAACCCGACAACGGCCACATGACCGCCGGCGCCCGTCACCGCCGCGGCCATGCCGACCGGTAGCGAGCGGGCACCCGAAAGCACCGCCACCGTGCCTTTGGGCAACCCGGTCGGAAGCTGCTCTGCCAGCGAATCTGGCATCGGCAGCAAAGATTCCGAGGGGGGAAGAACGTCGATGGAACGCTCGGCGGGACGCCATCGGGCGCCCACCTTCCCGGACACCGCCGCCATCTGCCGACGAAGCTGTTCCAGCTGTTCAGCCCTACTATCTGGCCGTTCTCCCAGTGCAATCGCCACCGCCATCGCCCACCTCCAACTGCGACCGGTTGCTAAGTTTTTCGAACATTTGTTCGATAACGCGAGTAAACACCCGCCCTCCGACATCCGTCAAGAGTTCTGGCACGATGAGTGCATGAACCCCGAGCAGGCCGACAAGGTCGACAAAATCGCTCATGGGCAGGGTTTCGTCGCCGCACTGGACCAGAGCGGCGGCAGTACCCCCAAGGCACTGCGGCTCTACGGCATCGCCGACGACGCCTACTCCGGCGACGAGCAGATGTTCGATCTGGTCCACCAGATGCGGAGCCGGATCATCACCAGCCCAAGCTTCGACGGAGAGCGGATCATCGCGGCGATCCTGTTTGAGGACACCATGGATCGCGACATCGCGGGCCGGCCGAGCGCCGACTATCTGTGGTCGGTGAAGAACATCGTGCCGGTCCTCAAGGTGGACAAGGGACTTGCCGCCGAGCAGGACGGCGCACAGCTGATGAAGGCGATCCCCGGACTGGACGTACTGCTGTCCCGAGCGAGCGCCAAAGGGATTTTCGGCACCAAGATGCGCTCAGTGATCACCTTGCCCGGCAAGGGAATCGACGCGGTGGTCGATCAGCAGTTCGCGGTGGCCCGGGAGATTCTGGCCGCCGGCCTGGTACCGATCATCGAGCCCGAAGTCGACATCCACAGTCCCGACAAGGCCGCAGCCGAGGAGCAGCTGACGTCATCGATCATCGACCATCTCGCCGTGCTGACCGAGGGCCAGCGGGTGATGCTCAAACTGACACTGCCCGAAACCGAGGATCTCTACAGCGATCTGGTCGACGACCCGAGGGTGATGCGGGTGCTCGCGCTATCCGGCGGCTACACCCGAGCGGAGGCCTGCCAGCGGCTTTCCCGCAACCACGGGGTGATCGCCAGCTTCTCCAGAGCGCTCACCGAGGGACTGACCGCCCAGCAGAGTGACCGCGAGTTCGATGCGACGCTGGACGCCGCGATCGCCGAAATCGCCTCGGCGTCAAGGACTTAATTCGCGTCTGGGTTACTCCCACCCTGGCCCTCCGGCAACCTGACATCGTTCAAACTCGTGACGCCTCTCGGGGACATCCCCCTGCCCTCAACACATATCCCGGCGACGAGTCGCACCCCCGTCTCGTTCTACAACCCCTTCGGGGCGGTCTGACGTCGGCCCCGTGGCTCCACGCCCCGCATCGTCGTCGGACTACTCCCACTCGATGGTTCCGGGGGGCTTGCTCGTCACGTCGAGTACCACCCGGTTGACTTCCGGCACCTCGTTGGTGATCCGGGTGGAGATGCGCTCCAGGACGTCGTAGGGCACCCGGGTCCAGTCGGCCGTCATGGCGTCCTCACTGGAGACCGGCCGCAGCACGACCGGATGGCCGTAGGTGCGACCGTCGCCCTGCACGCCGACCGACCGGACGTCGGCCAATAGCACCACCGGGCACTGCCAGATCTGGTTGTCCAGGCCGGCCGAGGTGAGTTCCTCGCGGGCGATCAGATCGGCCCGGCGCAGGATGTCCAGGCGGTGCGCATTGACCTCACCGATGATCCGAATACCCAGGCCGGGGCCCGGGAAGGGTTGGCGCGCAACGATATCCTCGGGCAGCCCGAGTTCGCGGCCCACCGCACGCACCTCGTCCTTGAACAGCAGTCGTAGCGGTTCGACGAGGCGGAACTTCAAGTCCGGCGGCAGGCCGCCGACGTTGTGGTGACTTTTGATGTTGGCCGTTCCGGTGCCGCCGCCGGACTCGACGACGTCGGGATAGAGGGTTCCCTGGACCAGGAACTCGATGTCCTCGCCGGAGGACGCCTCCCGCACCGCCCCCTCGAACGCACGGATGAACTCCCGGCCGATGATCTTGCGCTTGCCCTCCGGGTTGCACACCCCCGAGAGTGCCTCCAGGAACTTCTCCTCGGCGTCGACCGTCACCAGACGGGCACCCGTCGCGGCCACGAAATCCCGTTGCACCTGTTCGCGTTCGCCCGCCCGCAACAAACCGTGGTCGACGAACACGCATGTCAAGCGGTCGCCGATCGCGCGCTGAACCAGTGCTGCGGCCACCGCGGAGTCCACTCCCCCGGACAACCCGCAGATGGCGTGCCCATCACCGATCTGAGCCCGCACCGCCTCGATCAGGGATTCGGCGATGTTGGCGGGTGTCCAGGACGCCCCGATGCCGGCGAAGTCGTGCAGGAACCGGCTCAGCACCTGCTGGCCGTGCGGGGTGTGCATCACCTCGGGGTGGTACTGCACACCGGCGAGCCTGCGGGTGCGGTCCTCGAACGCGGCCACCGGCGCGCCCGCGCTGGTGGCGACCACCTCGAAGCCCTCCGGCGCGGCCGTCACTGCGTCGCCGTGGCTCATCCAGACCGGCTGAGCGCCGGGTAGTCCCGAATGAAGCTCGCCGCCAAGGACATTCAACTCGGTCCGGCCGTACTCACTGGTCCCGGTGCGCGCCACGGTTCCGCCGAGGGCCTGCGCCATGGCCTGGAAGCCGTAGCAGATGCCGAACACCGGAATTCCGAGGTCGAACAGCGCCGGATCGAGCTGCGGGGCGCCGTCGGCGTAGACACTGGACGGCCCGCCGGAGAGCACGATCGCCTGCGGATCCTTGGCCTTGATCTCCGCCACCCCCGCAGTGTGCGGGATGACCTCGGAGAACACCCGCGCCTCACGGACCCGCCGCGCGATCAGCTGCGCGTACTGGGCGCCGAAGTCGACCACCAGGACGGGGCGCGGAGTTACTGAGTGGTCGGGCTGCACCGGGACAGTCTAAGGGCGGACCCGCGGCAGGGTGTCACGCCGGAGTCGTGGAATCCTGCCGCCCGGCTGGCTGAATCACTATCAGCGGGAGACTGCGCAGTGCTCCGTGAGCGTCCACCGGCACCACCGGACGCACCGGCGGAACGGGGTCCATCCGCCGATAGGGCTCACCCTGGGCGGGACGCTGATCCTGCTCGCCCTTGTTCGGCCACAGCGCGGCGGCCCGCTCGGCCTGAGCAGTGATGGACAACGACGGGTTCACCCCCAGGTTGGCCGAAATCGCCGCTCCGTCAACGACATACAACGAGGGGTATCCGTACACCCGGTGATAGGGGTCGATGACGCCGTTCTCGGGACTGTCACCGATGGCCGCACCGCCGAGGAAGTGCGCGGTCAACGGGATGTTGAACATCTCTCCCCAGGTGCCGGCGGCCACGCCGTCGATCTTGTCGGCGATGCGGCGGGTCACCTCGTTGCCAACCGGGATCCAGGTCGGGTTCGGTTCGCCGTGGCCCTGCTTGCTGGTCATCCGCCGACCCAGCAGACCCTTCTTGGTGAAGGTGGTGATCGAGTTGTCCAGGTGCTGCATGACCAGGGAGATCATCGAGCGCTCACTCCATTTTCGCACCGTCAGCACGCGCAGCGCGCCGCGCGGGTTGGTCACGGCGGCCCGAATCAGCTGCTTCCAGCGCGGCACGTCCGAGCCGCCGGGGCCTGATCCGTCGGTCATCAGCGTCTGCAGCAGACCCATCGCGTTGGAGCCCCTGCCGTAGCGACACGGCTCGATGTGGGTGTCCGGGGTGGGATGGATCGACGACGTGATGGCCACGCCGTGGGTGAGATCGAGATCCGAGGACGCGTGATAACGCCCGGCGCCCACGATCGACTCCGAATTGGTCCGGGTCAAAACGCCGAGCCGCCGGGACAGCCGGGGCAGGGTGTTGGTGTCACGCATGTCGAACAACAGCTTCTGGGTGCCGTAGGTTCCCGCTGCCAGGATGACGTGGCGGGCGGTGAAAGTGGACTTGTACGTGCGGACCCAGCGGCCGGTGCGGACGGTGTCGATCTCCCAGATGCCGTCGGGACCCTGCCGGAGGCTGGTCACCGTGGTCATCGGAAGCACCTGTGCCCCAGCCTTTTCCGCCAGTCCGAGATAGTTCTTCACGAGCGTGTTCTTGGCGCCGTGCCGGCAACCGGTCATGCACTCGCCGCACTCGATGCAGCCGGTGCGGTCCGGACCGACTCCGCCGAAATACGGATCGGGCACAGTCTTGCCGGGCTGTTTGCCGTCGACTCCGAAGAACACTCCGACCGGAGTGGGGGTGTAGGTGTCACCGCAGCCGATCTCGTCGGCCACCTCTTTCATGATCCGGTCGGCGTCGGTGAAGGTGGGATTCTTGACAACGCCGAGCATCCGCTGTGCCTGGTCGTAGTGCGGCATCAGTTCCGAGCGCCAGTCGGTGATGTGTGACCACTGCTGATCATTGAAGAACGGCTCCGGTGGAACGTAGAGCGTGTTGGCGTAGTTCAGCGAACCGCCGCCGACGCCGGCGCCGGCCAGGATCATCACGTTGCGCAGCAAATGAATCCGCTGGATGCCGTAGCAACCCAGCTTCGGCGCCCAGAGGAACTCGCGCAGCCGCCACGAAGTCTTGGCGAAGTCGTGGTCGGCGAAGCGGCGCCCGGCTTCCAGCACGCCGACCTTGTATCCCTTCTCGGTCAGCCGCAGCGCGCTGACACTTCCGCCGAAGCCCGAGCCGATGATCGCAACGTCGTAATCCGGTTCCATCAGTCCAGTATGGCCTGTTCGTCAGGTGCCGACAGTGAGTCCGACCTTCTGGAATTCCTTGAGGTCGCAGTAGCCGGCCTTGGCCATCGACCGGCGCAGGCCGCCGACGAGATTCAGCGATCCGAACGGGTCGTCGGAGGGCCCGTTGAGCACCTGGTCGAGCGAGGGCCGCTGCCCCAGCACCACCTCCAGCAGCCCACCGCGCGGCAGCGACGGATGGGCCGCCGCCGACGGCCAGTACCAGCCGCCGCCGAGAGCCTCGTCCGCCACTGCCAGTGGAGTACCGAGAACCACCGCATCGGCGCCGCAGGCGATCGCCTTGGCCAGATCACCGGAGGTGTGGATGTCACCGTCGGCCAGCACGTGGACGTAGCGGCCGCCGGTCTCGTCGAGGTACTCGCGGCGGGCGGCGGCCGCGTCGGCGATCGCAGTGGCCATCGGCACGCTGATGCCGAGCACCTCGTCGCTGGTGGTCACCCCCGCCGTGGAGCCGTATCCGACGATGACGCCCGCCGCACCGGTGCGCATCAGGTGCAGCGCGGTGCGGTGGTCGGCCACGCCCCCGGCCACCACCGGGATGTCGAGTTCAGAGATGAAGGTCTTGAGATTGAGCGGCTCACCGTCGGATGCAACCCGTTCGGCGGAGATGATCGTGCCCTGAATGACGAGCAGGTCGATGCCGGCCGAGACCAGTGCCGGGGTCAGGGCCTGGGCGTTCTGCGGGCTGACCCGGACCGCCGTGGTGACACCGGCCTCGTGGACGCGGGCGACGGCTTGGGCGAGCAGGTCGGGGTCCAGCGGGGCGGCGTGCAGTTGTTGCAGCAGCCGGATCGCGGCAGCCGGATCCTCATCGGATCGGGCGGCCTCGAGCACCTGGGCGACCTTGTCCTCGACATCGGCGTGCCGGCCGATCAGTCCCTCGCCGTTGAGCACACCGAGCCCGCCGAGCCGGCCCAGCTCAATGGCGAATCCCGGCGAGACCAGCGCGTCGGTGGGATGCGCGACAACCGGGATTTCAAAACGGTAGGCGTCGAGCTGCCAGGTGGTCGACACGTCCTGCGACGACCGGGTGCGCCGGGACGGGACGATGTTGATGTCCTGGAGCTCGAAGGTACGGCGGGCGGTTCGACCCATGCCGATTTCAACCATGTCACGCAACGTCTAACTCCTCTTCGCGCAAGCGCTCATACGTCTAA
>JBAXUD010000143.1:0-7544 GCA_037129875.1 Mycobacteriaceae bacterium | reverse complement strand
ATCTCGAAGCGCGCGACTGGATTTCGATCAACCGCGGTGAGGTCATCAACTTTCGTCCAGTCGATTAGGCCGGCGGCGGCGGGGGAGTCGGCGCTCCTACCGGAGCGGGGATCCTCGGGTAGCTGCGCCCGGTGCTCACCGCGGCGCTCGTCGTCTCGGCTGCGGTCGGTCGCGGCCGGCCCGGCGAGGGGTCCCAGTCGGTGTCGACCAGCTTGCGTTGCACAGCGATGGCCAGAGCCAGCAGTGCGGTGCCGATCAGCAGCATGGTGATCACGCCCGCGACCGTGCCGAGTTTGGCCGCATTGCCGAGAAGGATGCCGTACCAACCGAAGTCGGCGTCGCCGAAGGTGGTGTTCTCTTCGCCGAAGGAGCCGAGGACCCGCACCAGCAGGGCCGGCAGGAAGGTGATCAGCAGCCCGTTGACGAAGGCGCCGGCCACCGCGCCGCGCCGGCCGCCGGTCGCGTTGCCGTACACCCCGGCCGCGCCGCCGGTGAAGAAATGCGGCACCAGTCCGGGCAGTACGAGCACCCACCCGAATGCGGGGCCGAGCCACAGCGAGAGCACCGCCAGGCCGATCAGGCCGCCGACGAAGCTGGAGATGAACCCGATCAGGACGGCGTTCTGCGCGAACGGGAACACGATCGGCGCGTCCAGGGCCGGTATCGCGCCCGGTACCACCCGCTCGGCGATGCCCTGGAAGGCCGGGACCAACTCGCCGAGGATGGTGCGTACGCCGAACAGGATCACCGCCACGGCCACACCGAAACTCAGCCCTTCGGTGACGCCCTTCATCAGATAGTTGCCGATACCGGTGGCCGCGCCGGCACCGGAGTCGTCGGCGAAAGCCTGAAACGCCGTGCCGCTGCCGGCCTTGGCCAGATAGATCAGCCCGACGGTGAGGTACATCAACACCATCGACAGGGCGGTGGCGACCATCGAGTCGCGCAGGAAGCGCAGCGACTCAGGCAGTTTCAGATCCTCGGTGGAGCGACTCCTGGCGCCGCCGACGAACCTGCCGGTGACACCGGAGGCGATGTAGCCCAGCGTGCCGAAATGTCCGATGGCGATGCTGTCGTCGCCGGTGACGCGTTTGGTCCAGGGTTGGGAGATCGCGGGTAACGCCACCATCACCACGCCCAGCAGCAGTCCGCCGACTCCGACGACGGTGGCGCCCGGAAGTCCGGCACTGGCCAGCACGATGGTCAGCAGGGTGGCCATGAACAGGGTGTGGTGGCCGGTGAGGAACACGTAATGCAATGGCGTGAACCGTGCGAGCAGCAGGCTGATCGCGAAGCCGAGGATCATCAACCAGGCCACCTGCGCGCCGAACTGCTTCTGCGCGATCCCGACGATGGCCTCGTTCGTGGGCACCACACCCTTGGTTCCCGCCGCGCCCTGGATCATCACGCCCAGCGGCTTGAGCGACGCGACGACCAGCCCGGCCCCGGCGCCGATGAGCAGGAAGCCCAGCGTCGCCTTCAACGCGCCGCCGACAACCTGACCGGTGCTCTTGCGCAACGCAATCAGGCCGACTGCGGTGATGATGCCGATGAGATAGGCGGGGACGGAGAGGATTTCGTTGACGACGAATTCCGCGATGGCGACCAACCAGTTCATATCGGCCTCCTGTCTTTAGATGTCGTAGGAGTCGCCCTAGATGTCATAGGAATCTCGAAGGACGGCGTCGACTTCCCGGGTCGAGGTGAAGTTGTCGATGACCCGCACCGGAACGCCGACGTCGCCGAGGGTCTTGGCGATCTCGCCGGAGGTCAGGATCAGGTCGGCTTCCTTGGCCCGGCCCTTGGCCGAGATGGTGTCGGTGGCTTCGACGGTGATGAACGGTGCCCACCCCCAGGTTCCCAGCACCTGCTCCAGGGTGTTCTTCAGAAACAGGCTGGTGCCCAAGCCGTTTCCGCACACCGTGAGAATCAGATTGCTCGTCCGCCCGGTACTCACCGGACGCGCCGCGGCCTGCGCGGCGCCGAGAATGCCCAGCACCGCAGCCGGTGTGGCTGCGGTGTTCAGGGCTGCGCGTTTGTCCCGGCTGCCCACCACCTTCGCCAACTCCGCCATCGCGTTGGCGTGTGCGCCGGCGTCGGTGGCGGCCAGCGCCACCACGAGGTCCACCGGGTCATTGGTCTTGTGGCCGAAGGCAACTGGTTGGGCCAGCCGCACCCACGACATCCCGGTCCGGTGCACCGCGGGTGAGGGCCGGGCGTGGGCGAAGGCGAACCCGGGCGCCACCACGATGTAGGGGCCGTTGGTCTCGACGTTGTCGATCATCGAACCGGTGTAGGCGGGGCCGGCGATACCCGCCCGTTCCAGCAGGCCGCCGGCGGCGAGCACCGCCTCCTCCCACGTCGCTGCGTCGACGTCCAGCGCGATGCAATCCTGCGATAAAAGCCCCGTCAGACCCGACATGCGGCGGACACTAACACCGCAACTGCCGCCGCGGCGCGAACGGCGTGATTCTCCGACGCCATGGCCGCGGTTCTGGCAAACTCGGCCCGTCCGGACACCAGGAGACGCTGTGACGACGATTCATACCGAACGGCTGCCGTTGCTGACCCGGCGCGACCGGATCGTCTTCACGGTCACGGTGATCGCGGCCGTGGCCGCCGGGGTGCTGCACTACGTCCACGCCAACGCGGTGGTGTCGTTCACCGTGGCCGCGTTGGCGCTGGCCACGCTGGCATCGCTGGTCGGCCGCTCGGTGGAAGCGCTCGGTGATCGGCTCGGGCCCAGTGCCACCGGGGTGCTGCAGTCGGCGCTGGGCAACCTGCCCGAGTTGTTCGTCATCCTCTTCGCGCTCAAGGCCGGGCTGTACGGGGTCGTCAAGGCGACCCTCGTCGGCTCGATCCTGGCGAACGTCCTGCTGATCCTCGGACTGGCCTTCGTGGTGGGCGGTCTCAAGCACGGCCGCCAGCGCTTTGCCGCCGACGCCGGCCGCACCCTGGGCCTGATGCTCACCCTGGCGGTGTTCATCCTGGCCGTCCCGACCCTGACCTCGGCACTGCACACACCGGCCGAGTCGCACGAACGGGTGGTCTCGGTCGTCGTCTCGATCGTGATGCTCGCACTCTTCGCGCTGTCGCTGCCGGCGACGCTGTCCCGCGGGAAGTCCGATCATGACCCGCACGACGGCCATTCCACCGAAGGCTCGTCTCCCATTGCAGCAAGCCCGGATTCGGCCAAGGCGGCCAGCAAGGCCGCACTGCACGGGGAGTGGCCGCTGGCGATGGCCATCGGGATGCTGGCGGCTGCCGGTCTCGGGGCCGCCTTCGTGTCGGAATGGTTCGTCTCGGCGCTGCAGCCGGCGATGGACGCCATCGGCATCAACGAGGTGTTCGCCGGCCTGGTGATCGTGGCCATCGCCGGCAACGCGGTGGAGAACGTCGTCGGCATCCAACTGGCCGCCAAGAACCAGATGGACTACGGGGTGCAGGTGATCCTGCAGTCCCCGGTGCAGGTTGCGCTGACCATCGCCCCGATCGTGTGCCTGTCCGCCGCACTGCTCGGCCAACCCGGTTTCGACCTGGTGCTCTCGCCGCTGCTGTTGGCCGCGATGGTGATGTCCGCACTGGTGGCGGTGCTGGTGACCTTCGACGGCGAGTCGAACTGGTTCGAGGGTGCGGCGCTTATCGCCCTGTACATCGCGATCGCCGCCTCGTTCTGGTGGGGGTAGGCGGCTCTACCGATATTGATAGAGAACGTTGTAGTGCCGACCCAGGTAATAAACCAGCGTCAGCCCCAGGATCGCGAGGTAGGCCACCAGCGAGGCGATGCCCACCCGCCGGTCCAGCGCCCCCGACAGGGCCTCGGCCATCTCCTGTCTGTTCCTGCGGCTGGCCAGCACCGTATAGCCCATCGCCGCAAGGATGTAGATCATCGAGACGATGTACACCAGATCCAGCATCGTCAGATACTCGACGGAGGGCAGGCTGGTGTCTGTGTTCCACTGCAGGGCCACGATCGTCAACATCGCGGTAACGCCGATTCCGGTGCGGGCCTCCTCCAACCGGGCCGGCAGCATGTAGATCAGCGAGGTGATGAGGACGACGACGAAGATCGGCAGGACGATCTTCACCAGATACGGCAGCACATCGCGGGTGACCGGAATGGCGACGATGACGCGGGAGTACTCAGCGTTGTCCCGTGTCGAGATGTCGCCGAAGTTCGTCGGGTACTTATGCTGCACGACGGTCAGCGATGGCGTCCCCAACACGTAACCGGGGATCGACATCGACGGGCCGTCGTTGATGGTGACAGGGGTCGTGTCAGGAACGAATTCCAGCTGGGATGCGTCCCTTAGCTTGTCTTCGAACACCATCTCCAGAACCTGGGTGTCGAACGGGTACTTCTCCAGATTCATCTTCCTGCTGAACACACCCTGGAAGCGCAGCACCTGGTACTTGGATCCGTCCGGCATGTCGGCTGGTGTGTCGGAAAGCAGTTCCCCCGACACTCCGCCGGAGGACGAGGACGTGGTGTTCTGGGTGCCTTCGGAGTTCATCATCTCGATCGAGACCGACGGGTCGATCTTCGGGTTCTTCCAGCGCATCCACAGATAGAAATCAACGGTGAAGTTCTCCGACGCCAGGTCGATGTCCTGCAGATCGTTGATGAAGGCGCCGACGGTCACCTTGTCGACGCCGGTGTCGGCGTGGGCCGACGCCGGTAAACCGAGGGGAACCATCAACGCCGCCGCCAACGCCAGCAGCATGCGGATCAGCTTTCGCACCGACTCATTGCTTCCTCCGACGTTGGCTGCGCCGATGCTAGCCGAATGGGTCATCCGCAATCCGACGAGAGCACCCGCGCGATCGCGTCGTGTTCGGCCTGCGTGACCCACAGCCCGTAACCGGCTTTGACGTCGACGATGCGTGAGACGAAGGCGCATCGGTAGGCCGAATTGGAGGGCAACCAACTCGCCGCGTCGCTGTCGCCCTTCTCCTGGTTGACCCACCCCAGAGTGGCTTGCAGGTTGCGCGGATCGTTGGCGAAGTTGCGTCGCGTCGCCTCGTCCAACTGCTGTGCTCCGGTCTGCCAGGCGTCCGACAGGGCGACGACGTGATCGATCTGTACTTCCTCGGAGCTTCCCGGTCCGCGATGGAATTCGATGGTGGTCCCCGTGTAGGGGTCGTTGAGAACGCCACTGGTCACCACGCACCCGTTGGTGCCGGGCTTGATCTGAACATCGACAAGCTGGATACGAAGAACGTCATTGCGGGTGTCGCAGCCGTTATGGCCGTATTCGACTGCCACATCATCGCTCCACGCGTCACCGAACTGGCCGCGGCTGTATCCCGTTTTGGGGGCGCGACCTTTGACGGCCAGGCCGTCGAGTTTGGCTTGGGTATCGCTTGCCGGGTCCGCCTGTGCGGTCTGCGGCTGCCCAATGGCGCCTACCGCCACGACAGCAGCAAAAACCATGCACCGCAACGTCTTCTGCATGCGGGTCATCGGTCAGCGATCAGACCGTAGTGACCTTCAGCGGGCTCAGGTCGGTCTTCATCAGCACCACGTTGTAGTTGCCCCAGATCGACATGTTCCAGTACAGGTTGCTGATGTCGGGATTGGTTCCGTCGGTGAGCATCCCGGTGCCGGACAGCGGGTGGATCATCGGGGCGTACAGGCCGGGGTACTGGACCGAGGTCGCGATGGTGACCGGATCCGACCACGGGCCCTCGGGGCTGTCGGCGGTGCGCAGGATGACGTTGTTCGAGCCGTTGCCGTAGAGCACCACGTACTTGTTGAGGTAGTCGTTGTACTGGATGCTCATCTCGCTGACGTTGCCGCCGGTCTTGGCGCCGGTGAAGCCGGCCATCCGGCCACCGAGGAAGTTCGGGTCGTTGGCCAGGTCGATCAGTCGGCCCAACGGTCCGGTCGACTTGGTGGAGTCACCGATGACGGGTGCGGCCTTCGCCTGGTCGCTCACCCAGGTGCTGCCGTCCCAGTACTGGTACTGCTTGAGATCGGTGATGGAGCCCTCCGGCACCCTCGACAAGTAGGCCGAACCGGCCCGGCCGGCGGGCGTGCCGAAGGCGTAGACGTAGCGGGTGTCACCCGGGGCCACCTTTGTCTCGGGCTGCAGGACGTAGGCCATCTGCTGGAAATTCTGGTCACCGGCTTGATAACTGGTCGAGGACCGGAAGTAGCCCGCCGGCCGGACGGTGTTCTTCTGCAGCACCCACTTGTCGGTGGCCGGGTTGTACTGCGAGATCGCCGAGTAGTTGGTGGTCCAGCGTCCTGGCGTGTCCCACGACTTCACCGACATGTAATTGACGTAGTTCGTATTGTTGGCGTAGACCGCGGAGGTCGGGATGTTGGTGACCTCCGAACCGATGAAGAACACCTGGCCCGGGGCGGCCGGGATGAACTGGTAGGCCGGGCCGGTATTGATCAGGCTGAGGCCGTTGTTGAGTTGCCGGTCATTGCTGAGCAACAGGACGTTGGAACGCCAGTTGCCGCTCATGTTGGCGCCGCTGAAGGTGTCGCCGAAAGCCAGCTGGGTCAGCTGGTTGTCGCCGTTGAACCACATGATGCCCAGGTCGGTGCCGTAGACGTTGGCCCACGCGGTGTTGTTGGTCTGCGTCCAGAGCGCGCCCGGGAACGCGGTGTTGCGCTGGCCTGTCACCCAGCCGATGGGCGTCGACGGCAATGTGCCCGGTGGGGTGACCACTGCGGCTGTCGCCACGGTGGCGCTCGGCAGGGCGGTCCCGGCAGCCGCCGACCGGCTCCGGCCGAGTTCGCGGCGGGTCCAACCGAGCAGGGCCCACAGCGCCGGTGTATCCACCGGGCCTCCCGGAAGGTTACTGCCGGCCAGCGGGCCCAGACCCACTGCGGACAGCAGGCCCGATGCCAGGCCCGCGAGCGAGCCGGCCGGAACGGCTGCGGCCGACGGCGGCACCGTGGCGACGGCGATGGGCGCGATGACGGGCACCGTGCGGATGGGCAGTGCCGTGACAGCGGCGACCGCCGATGCCGCAGGCGCCACGACCGCGACGGGCGCAGGAGTCGCTGCGGCGGCCGGGGCAACCCGGGCGAGCGGTGCAGCGACGCTGCCCGATGTGTTCACCGGGACCGGCGCCGTGGCTGCCACAGCTGCGGCCGGTGCGGGGGCCTCGTTGCTTGCTGGTCGGTTCGTCGGAGGCTGCTCGGGGGTCGGCCTGGCCGGCGCCAGCCGTGGGACCGCGGGGATGTCGGTTGGGGCGGTGTCGGCAACCTGCGGTGATGACGGCCGCGAGGTGTTGCGGGTGGATGCCGGGGGGCGGGCGCCGCGGCGCGGCGCGTCCGGTGACGTCGAGCCTGATGCGGTTGCGCCCACCGAGGTCTGGGTGTTCGGTCCGGATCCCCGGTCGGAGGTGTCGGCCCATGCGACCGGAGTTCCGACGGCCACCGCGGCCCCGATCCCGAGCGTAACCGCCAGCGCACCCACTCGACCGACGTGCGCGACGGCGCGATTCGCAGAACTCATTCTTACTCCCGCTTTGGCTAACTGTCGGCCACCGTAGCTGGCAAACCCCGTGATTAGGTGGCCCGG
>JBAXUD010000142.1:0-7586 GCA_037129875.1 Mycobacteriaceae bacterium | reverse complement strand
TGCAGCATGGGCTGCTGGCACGGGAAGGCCAGGCCCACCGCCCAGTCCATCAGCACCGGATCGGTGGAACCGACGTACTGCTGGACCGTGCGCAGTTCGGGAACCCGCGGCGGCGTGACGGCTACCCAGTCCCCCAGCGACAGCGACTTGTCCTGAGCCACAACGCGAACCGCGTTCGCATCGCCCGGGATCAGCGAGCGCGCGAAGCGCAGATTGCGCCACGACGGAGCCGGCCCCAGATCGTAGGGCGCAACCCGCCCGGCGGCCACCGGCGTACCGTCAGGGCCGGGGCGGCCGTACTCCAATTCGACGCTCTGGCCGTCGGTGTGGTCGTTCAGCACGCTGTTGCCGGAGATCGTGCCCGCGGCGGTCACCACCACCAGGGGATGGCCGGCGTCGTTCGGCGGCAACTGGTACCAGGCCGATGTCAGCAGACTCTGCTGTTGTCCGGTGTCGACGTAACTGCCGGCCAGCGGGACGCGGGCCGGATCCAGTTGGTAGGGCAGCGGAATCGTGGACCCGTTGACTCCCCCCTTCGAGAGTTTGAACGGGCCCTCCCAGTCGTGGTCGATACCCGGCGTCGGGTTGTTGACCCGGATCGCCTCGGCGACAATCTTTTCCGGCACTCCGCTGGGGCTGAAGCCGACCGGCTTGGTGCCGCCGAGCGGCCCGAGTGGCCCGTAGTTGCCGGGCAGTGGCGTCAGGAACCCGGCATTGGCGTCAGGCTCCACGAGCACGTCGTCGGCCAGCCCGCAGCCGCCGGCCAGCGCCTTGACGTTCGACCAGCCGTTGGAGAAGGTGGGGTACTGGCGGACCACCCCCGCCGTCATCGACGCCAGGTTCACCAGCACCATGAAGCCGGCGGCGAGCGTTATCGGTGCGGCGGTGAGCGCGCCGGTCAACCTGCCGTCACCGCGCCGATGGGCGGTGATGTGCAGCCAGACGGTGTAGAGCGCCGAGAGCACGAACAGCGCCAAGAAGATTGCACTGACGCTGATTCCGGCGATCTTGGGCATGGCGTTGTTGAACGGCACGCCGTAGCTCGACACGTACCACCAGCCATTGGTGGTGGCGAAGGTCAGTGCGAGCACGAACAGCACGGCGGTGACGACCGTCATCCGGTTGCGCGACCAGCGCAATACCTCACGCGACACCAGCACCGTGGCCAATGCCGCTACCGCCGCGCCGACCGCCGCGAACAACCCGAAGTGGTGCACCCACTTGGTCGGGGTGAACATGAGAGTGAACATGGTCGCGAAGATCACGCCCATCAGCCGCCAGGCCGGCCCGCGGGCCACGCCGGGAATCCGCTTGCGCCGCAACATGATGAACATCGACGTGAACAGCGACAGTGCGGTGATGAGGAAGCCGAACCGCCGGGACAGCGAACCGTCCACCGTGGGCAGGATCAGGTAGTAGTAGCGCAGGTTCTCGGTGTACCACGCCTGGCTGGGCCCGATGTCGGTGCGGATGCGGGTGGCCTCCAGCACCGTTGCCAGGGTCTGGTCGGCGAATACCACGGTGAGGATCAACGTGCCCGCCGCAAGCAGTGGGGCCACCAGGGGCCAGGTGCCCACAATCGCCCTGCGCCGCATCACGATTCGCAGGATCGGACGCCCGCCGGCGAGCAGGGCCGCGACGGCGATCAGGCCGGTGGGCTGGATGCCAAGGGTGAAGGACGCAGTCAGGATGGCCAGTGCGGCCGGGGTCAGCCGCCCCGTCGTGATGGCCCGCTCGATGAGCACGTAGGTGATCAGCGCGCCGGTGGTGATCTGCCCCTCGGGCCGCAGGCCGTTGTCGAACGGCATCCATGCCGCCAGTAGCACCAGGCCGGCAGCCCACAGCGCGGCGCGACTGCCCGACACGGCCGGTCCCAGCCGTGGCAGCACCTCGCGGGACAGCAGTAGCCAGCAGATCAGCGCGCAGATCAGATCCGGTAGCCGGATCCACAGGCTCGCGGTACTGACGTGCGTCATCAACGCCAGGACGTTGTAGTACCAGCCGAACGGATCCTCGGGCACGCCGAACCAGCGGAAGTAGTTCGACATATAGCCCGCGCGGTCGGCGACCCGGGCCATCCCCAGGATGTAGCCGTCGTCGGAAGAGTTGGCCCCCATCACGTACCAGATCAGGAAGGCGCCGACCACCGTCACGTCGACGGCGGTGAAGGTCCGCCAGCGCTTGGGGATCAAGCGGTGCATCCGACGGCCGTCGAGCCGGTCCAGACGCCACAACGACGCCACCGCGACGATGGTCGCGGCCATCGCCAGCAGCATGGCGGCCAGCTTCAGCGCCGTCGGCCGAGTGGTGAACCGGGTGTCGATGGTCGCCGAAACACGCAGCCCCGCCGGGGCCGGTCCGGTCAGGTCGGTGAACACCCCGACGATGGCAGGCCGCAGGTTGGGATCCTTGAAGCCGCTGCGCCGGTAGTCGTAGCCCTTCTGCGGCGAGTCCTCGTCCGGCTCTTCGGTGACGGCCTCAGGCGGGACGCCGACGAAACTGGCGAATGTTCCCGCTTCCGACGAGGTGATCTCGATGCGCTGGCAACTCGGTGCCTGCACCTGGGACCGCGGCACGCTGGCCACCACGACGTTGCGGTCGGTGACGTCGACCCGCGCAGCATTCACCGTGACGAACAGTGAATTCAGCGACGCATCCTTGCCCTTCTGCGGTGCCAGCCCCAGCACCAGGCCGCCCTTGGGTGGCATGGACCGGATCACCTCGCACGGCACCGTGGCCGTCACCGACACCGGCGTCAGCGAGATCAGCGGCGCCGTCACGTTGGTGAGTTGGCCGCCCTGCGGCCAGTTCAGCGTCGCGGTGGTCTGAACCACCGGCAGCAGTGGCGTCAGCACCGACAGGACGAAACCCAGCAGCCCGGCAATGGTCGCCACCCATCGAGTGGCGTTGACCTCGGGGGCGGATTCGCGGGCGGATGCGGCGAGAGTCTGTGTCATGCGCACCTCATCTCAGGGGAGCGCCCTGATCGGTCCGTGGCGGCTCCACCCGTAAACCCGTTGGGAGCCTTGGTCGATGACGGCGTTGGGGGCCTGCGATGCGGGCACGACGCGGATGTAACGCTCGATGGCGCCCCAGTCGCGGTACCAGTCGTTGTTCAGGTAGGTCGGCACGGTGGAGGTGCTCAGCAGGGCCTGGATGAACAGGAACGGCCCGCCCGCCCGCGCGGATTGCCACATGTTCGACGACACCACCACCTGCTTGAGGTTGGGCAGGATCCGGTATTGCGGAACCTCGGCGACGCCGAGGTGTTCGGAGAACGGCCGCTGGCAGGGGAAGTGGGCCGCGCTGGCGATGTCCATCAACACCGGGGTCTGAGTACCGAGGAACTCACTTGCCGTCTGCAGGATCGGCACCCGCGGCGGGGTGAATCCGAACCACTGCTCGTTGGACAGGTTGGGATCGTCGGCGACGATGCGGGCGACGTTGGCTTCCGGCGGCGCGTCCTTGAGCGGGAATCTCAGGTTGCGCCAGGCTAATTGCTCCTGGGTGTCGATGGGGTACGCCTTGTCCAGCGCCTTGAAGCCACCGTCGGGCTGGCGAACTCCCCACTGCAGCTTCAGCGACTGGCCGTAGTGGAATTCGCCTTCGTCGTCGTAGTACCAGATCGCGCCGGCGGCGGTGACGCTGACCAGCGGACGGTCCGGTGAGCGGGGCGGCAGCTCGTACCACGCGGAGGTGGCCTTGGCGGCCAGGGTGTTCTCTTTGTAGCTGCCCATCACCGGCGTGGTTCTGGGGTCAAGGTCGAAGGGCAGGAACACTTTTGAGCCGTTCACCCCGACCGGGCCGTAGCCTCCGCCGGTGCCGCCGGCGAATCCGATCCCGATGTTCGGCTTGTTCGGCGACCCGTCGTTGTTGACGGTTCCGGGGTTGGCTATGAACGGCGCGACCGGGTCGAGGTTGTCACTGACTCCATTGGGGGTGAAGCCGATTGGGTTCTCGCCGCCCAGCGGCCCGTACTTGCCCCACGTCTGGCCCGGGGCGGGGCGCAGCATCCCGGCGTTCGGGTCGGCCTCGACGAGGACCTCGTCGGCCATGGCGCAACTGTTCTTCGACAGACCCGACTGCAGCGCGGCGAAGCCGGCCTTGCCGTTGGTGTAGGCCGGATAACGCTGGACGAAGCCCTTCGCCATCGAGCCCACCGCCAGCAGCACCATGACGAGCGTCAGAGCCAGTAGTGGCGTGGACGCCAGCAGTCGGTTGCGGCGGGTGTTTTTCACCTCGGTGTGGCCGGCGTAGTCGATGCGGAAGTGCAGCCAGCCGGCCAGCAGTCCGGTGATGATGGCCAGCGCGAGGAACATCGACGTCACCGGGCGGTGCAGCAGCACCGGCTGCCGGTCGTACCAGGGCACCCCGTAGTTGCCGACGTAGAACCAGCCGTTGATGCCCGACGTCGCCCACGCCACGACGAACAGCAGTGCGGTGACGTAGAGGGCGAGGTTGCGCCGGCTGTGCAGCCCCACGGTGGCGAAGGCGAACGCGGTCACCGCTCCCAGTGCCGCAGCCAGCCCGGCGAAGGCTCCGAACTGCACAGCCCACTTGGTGGGAGTGAAGGTCAGCAGCAGCAGACCCAGGGCGGTGCTGCCGATCAGTCGCCATACCGGACCGCGGGCCACCCCGGGCAGCCGGCCTTTGCGCAGCAGGACCACCAGCATGGCGAACAGGCACAGCAGCATCATCAGGATGGCGAACCGCCGGGTCAGTGAGGCCTCGGCCTGCTTCTCGACGGTGAGGAAGTAGTACCGCAGGAAATCCTGGTACCACGAAATCGTTGGCCCGACAACATATTTGATGCGCACAGATTCGGCGACCGTGGCCAGGGTCTGGTCGCGGAACACCACCACGAACACGATGGACAGCGCGGCGGCCAGCGCGGCCAGCGGTGCCAGCACTCCGTCCCGCGATCGCCGGCTGCCGATGATCCGGGCGATCGCGCGAGCCCCCACCAGAAGCGGGGCGACTGCCACCAGTCCCTGCGGGGCGAGCGTCACGCAGAACACCGCCACGACGATCGCGACCGCGCTCGGCGCGAGCCTGCTGCTCGCGATTGTGCGCTCCACCAGCATCCACACCACCAGCACGCCGAAGGCGATCAGCGGCTCGGGGCGCAGCCCGTTGTTGAACGGCAGCCAGGCGGCCAGGAACACCGCACCGCCGGTGGCCACCGCCACCCGGTTGTGATCGAGGCCGCCCCTGGCCGGACCCAGTCTGGGCAGGATCCTCCTGGACAGGATCAGCCAGCTGCCGATCGCGGCCGCCAGCGCCGGCAGCCGCATCCAGATCCCGGCAGTGCTGACCGACGCCAAATGGGCCAGCACCGACTGATACCAGTCGAACGGCGCTTCGCTGGTTCCGAAGAACCGGTAGTAGTTGGCGTTGTAGCCGGCCTCGCTGGAGACGCGGGCGATGGTCAGGTTGTAGCCGTCGTCGGAGGAGATCGCCCCGATGAAGTGCCACAGCACCAGGGTGCCGATGACTCCGAGGTCGACCGGCCAGTGGCGCATCCACCCGCGGCGTGAGCCCGGGCCCCGGGGGCCCCGGCCGTCCAGGACCGCGAGGGCGGCGATCGAGGCGATGACGCACAGCACCCCGGCCACCATGACGGCGAGCTTGAGCGCGGTGGGGCTGGTGATGAAGCGGGTATCGACGGTGATGCGCGCCGACAGGGCCGGACCCCATGTCGCCGGCCCCGGGGTCGGCAGCTTCAGGTCGGTGAAGACCCCGGTCACCTGGGGTTTCTTATCGGGCGGCAGCGTACCGTTTGCGCCGGGAATGCCGACGAACTCGGCCCCGGCGCCGCCCGGGTTGGCCCAGACGTTGATGGTGCTGCAGGTCCCCGATGCGACCGCGGCGCGCGGGGCCACTGCGGCCACCGTGTCACGGAAGGCCACCACGACCGAGTCGGCGTTGGCCCGGACGAACAGACCGTTGCGCGATGCGTCGATGCCGTCGGCCGGGTTGGTGGAGAACGCCACCCCGCCGCCCGGCGGCAGGGTGGCGATGGCCGTGCAGGGGATCGACGCTTCGAGTGCTTCGGGGGCACCGGAGACCAGCGGTGCGGTGATGTTCCCGACGGTTCCCCCGGGTCCCGGGGCCTGCGGCCAGAGGATCGTGGCGGTGGTCTGGGTGACCGGCAGCAGCGGTGTCAGCGCGCACAGGACGATCCCGGCCAGGCCGGCCAGGACGGCTATCAGACGGGCGATTCCCGAGGAGTCGCCGGCGTCGGAACCCAGCGCGGCCCGCCGGCTGGAATCCCTGCTCACTCTGGGCACGAGGGTCGATCGTAGGCGAAGCGATCACCGGGTCAGGTGACACCGGGCCGGGATTGGCCCGAGTTCCTCCGCGGGGACGGTGACGGGTCAGGTCGGGCGCAGCGGGGCCGGGCTCCACCACCCGCTGCGGGTGGCGGTTCCGAGCTCCAGCCGGGCCGGCGTCGCGTCCGGGTAGTACAGCATCAGCCGCTGCAGGGACCCCCAGTCGCGGAACCAGTCGTTCTTCAGATAGGTGGGCACCGTCGTGGCCCGGAACAGCAGTTCGCTGATGCCCAGCGGGCCGCCGCCGATGTTGTCCATCACCGGGGAGTTGGAGTCCGTGCCGAACCGGTCCGGCAGGATGCGCCACCGCGGCACCTCGGTGACGCCGTTGGAGTGCCCGAACGGCCGCTGACATGGGAATGCCAGCCCGACCAGCCAGTCCAGCAGCACCGGATCTTCTGAGCCAACCACCTGCTGAAGGGTCCGCAGCTTGGGGATTCGCGGCGGGGTGACGGCGATCCAGTGCTGGGGCGACAGGTCCTCGTCGACGGCGACCACCCGGATCAGTGTGGCGTCGGCCGGGATCGCCGTCAGTGGCGCCCGCAGGTTCCGCCAGGCCGGGACGGAGCCGATGTCGGCGAATCCGAGCGATCCGCCCGACTTGCCGGCCGCCGCCTGCTCGTCGGTGGCCCACTGCACGGTGACCTCGTCCTGATCAAAGCGTCCGGCCGCCGAGATCACCACCAGGGGTGCGGAGTCGTCGCCGAGGGTGTCGCGCGGGGGCAGCCGGTACCAGGCCGACCGCAGCCGCGCGGGCTGCTGGGCGCCGGCCCGCCAACTGCCCAGCACCGGAGTGGTGGCCGGGTCGAGCCCGTAGGGCAGTGGAGCACGCGAACCGTTGACGCCGGCGGCGATGGCCGTGCCACCCGTGGTGGCGGCCTCGGGGGCGGCGCCGCCGTTGCCGGAGTCGGCCGCACCGACACCGATGAAATTGCCGCTGGCGGGCGGCTCGATCAGGGTCGAGATATCGGTGGGAATTCCGTTGGGGGAGAACCCTTCTGCGCTCGCCGAGCCCAGCGCGTCAGCGACCGGAACGTTGACCGGCTTCAGCATTCCGGCGTTGGGGTCCGACTCGACCAGCACGTCGTCGGCCAGCCCGCAGGTCTTGCCGGTGAGCGCCTGCAGGTTCGACCGCCCGACCGACCACGCGGGGTACTGGTTGATCATCCCGAGGGTCAGCGACGCGACTTCGAAGACCACCAGCAGCCACGCCACCACGGCCAGCGGCGAGGCGGGCAGCCGGGACCACCAGTG
>JBAXUD010000141.1:0-7589 GCA_037129875.1 Mycobacteriaceae bacterium | reverse complement strand
GTCTCGAAGCTGCTGTGGGCCAACTGGCACCGTGACCTCGGCGAGCTCGCCTTCGATATCGAGGGCAAAGCCGGGATGGTTCTGGCGGGCGGTGAGTTCGACGAGTGGCAACGGTTGTTCCTGTTCTCCCGGGCCGACACCATCTACGGCGGTTCCAACGAGGTGCAGCGCAACATCATCGCCGAGCGGGTTCTCGGCTTGCCGAGGGAGGCGAGGGGCTAGTGGCGTCACTGACAGATGCACCTGTCGAAATCAAGGGTCACGGTCTGCTGGACGGAAGAGTCGTCGTCGTCACCGCGGCGGCCGGCACCGGCATCGGCTCGGCCACCGCGCGTCGCGCCTTGCTGGAGGGTGCTGACGTGATGATCTCCGATCACCACGAACGACGCCTTGGCGAGACGCGGGATGCGCTGTCCGCGTTGGGCCTTGGCCGGGTGGAGAGCGTCGTGTGCGACGTGACGTCCACCGCCCAAGTGGACGCGCTCTTCGATTCGACCACAGCGCGATTCGGCCGACTCGATGTGCTGGTCAACAATGCCGGCCTCGGTGGGCAGACCCCGGTGATCGACATGACCGACGCGGAATGGGACCGCGTGC
Source organism: Mycobacteriaceae bacterium (assembly GCA_037129875.1). Taxonomy (GTDB): domain Bacteria; phylum Actinomycetota; class Actinomycetes; order Mycobacteriales; family Mycobacteriaceae; genus Mycobacterium. The sequence continues at coordinate 6,992 of JBAXUD010000141.1, read as the reverse complement.
TCAACGTGACTCTCACCTCGGTGATGAGGGCGACACGGGCAGCGCTGACCTATTTTCGCGAAGCGGGTCACGGCGGGGCGATCGTCAACAACGCCAGTGTGCTGGGCTGGCGGGCCCAGCACTCCCAGTCCCACTACGCCGCCGCCAAGGCCGGGGTGATGGCGCTGACCCGTTGCAGCGCAATCGAAGCCGTGGAATTCGGGGTGCGCATCAATGCGGTGTCACCCAGCATCGCCCGGCACAAGTTCCTGGAGAAGACCAGTTCCGCTGATCTGCTCGACCGGCTGTCGGAGAACGAGGCATTCGGCCGGGCCGCCGAGCCGTGGGAGGTCGCCGCGACGATCGCGTTCCTGGCCAGCGACTACGCCAGTTATCTGACCGGCGAAGTGATCTCGGTGTCGGGCCAGCACCCATGACTGCCCCAACCCCGCAGCCGGCGACCCGACGGGACGAACTTCTCGGGCTCGCGGCCACCATGTTCGCCGACCGGGGGCTGCGGGCCACCACCGTCCGCGATATCGCCGATGCTGCGGGCATCCTCTCCGGCAGCCTCTATCACCACTTCTCCTCGAAAGAGGAGATGGTCGACGAGGTGCTCCGCGGATTCCTGGACTGGCTGTTCGTCCGCTACCAGCAGATCATCGACACCGAACCCAACCCTCTTGCACGGCTTAAGGGTTTGTTCCTGGCCTCCTTCGACGCGATCGAGAACCACCACGCGGAAGTGGTCATCTACCAGGACGAGGCCAAGCGGCTTGCCGGCCAGCCGCTGTTCTCCTACATCGACGAACTCAACGCCCGGCAACGCAAAATGTGGGTCGACGTCCTCAACCAGGGCATCGAGCAGGGCTGCTTCCGCCCCGATATCGACGTCGATCTCGTCTATCGGTTCATCCGAGACACGACCTGGGTATCCGTGCGCTGGTACACCCCCGGTGGGCCCCTGACCGCCGAGCAGGTGGGCCGGCAGTACCTCTCCATCGTTCTCGGCGGGATCGCCAGCGCGACTCACAAGGAGGTCCGACATGCCTGAGGCATACGTCATCGACGCGGTACGCACGGCCGTCGGCAAGCGCAACGGCTCGCTGGCCGGAATCCATCCGATCGACCTCGGGGTGCACGCCTTCCGCGGCATCTTCGACCGCAACGATGTCGACCCCGCCGCTGTGGACGACGCAATCGTCGGTTGCGTCGATGCCATCGGCGGTCAGGCCGGCAACATCGGCCGGCTCACCTGGCTCGCCGCCGGCTACCCCGAGGAGGTCCCCGGCGTGACCGTCGACCGCCAGTGCGGGTCAAGCCAGCAGGCGATTTCCTTTGGGGCGCAGGCCATCATGGCCGGTACCGCGGATCTGATCCTGGCCGGCGGCATGCAGAATATGAGCCAGATCCCGATCTCCTCGGCGATGATCGTCGGCGGGCAGTTCGGCTTCACCACCCCGACGGCTGAGTCGAGAAGCTGGCTGGCCCGCTACGGCGATCAGGAGATCTCCCAGTTCCGTGGAGCTGAGATGATCGCCGAACGGTGGGACATCTCCCGCGAGGACATGGAGCGCTGGGCGCTGGCCAGCCACGAGCGTGCCTTCGGCGCCATCCGCGGCGGCCACTTCGACAACGAGATCGTCGCTGTGGAGGGCTTCGCTGTGGACGAAACCCCTAGGGAGACAACGCTGGAGAAGATGGCCGGCCTGCCGACCCTGACCGAGGGCGGCCGGATGACGGCGGCAGTGGCAAGCCAGATCTGCGATGGTGCCAGTGCGGTCTTGCTGGCCTCGGAGCAGGCGGTCAAAGACCACGGGTTGACGCCGCGGGCGCGGATCCACCATATGAGTTGCCGCGGAGCCGATCCCGTGCTGATGCTGACCGGTCCGATCCCGGCCACTCGCTATGCACTCGAGAAGACCGGGCTGTCGATCGATGACATCGACGTCGTGGAGATCAACGAGGCATTCGCCCCGGTGGTGCTCGCGTGGATCAAGGAGACCGGGGCCGATCCGGAGAGGGTCAATCCCAACGGCGGTGCCATCGCCCTGGGGCACCCGCTCGGGGCGACGGGTGCCAAGCTTTTCGCCACGATGCTCAACGAATTAGAGCGCACCGGCGGTCGTTACGGACTGCAGACCATGTGCGAAGGCGGCGGAACGGCCAACGTGACGATCATCGAACGGCTCTAGCGGGCGACCCGCATCCGCAGAAAATGGCGGATGCGCACCCGCTCGAACGTGCGTCGCCGGTCGCTGTGCAACAGCGGCAGTGCCTTTGCCGAGTCGATGAGTTCAGGGGAGACGACATCCAGCGTCTCGCCCTTGTGCACCAGAGTGGCCTCTCCGGCCGCCATGACATTGCGGACCCAGTCAACGTTCGTGCCGTAGGGCAACGGAATGAGGACTTCGCCGCCCACCCGGTCGGCGACTACCGGTGTCGAAAAGTGTTTGCCGGAGCGACGTCCGGTGTGCTGGATCACCGAGGCGTACCAGTACGGCTTACCCGCCAGTTGCAGCATGAGCGGGTTCAGCACGTACCTGTTCCAGGTCCGGATCAGCGTTTGATACCGATCGGGCCAGGTCTCGGGTGCGATCCCCATGGGCCGACGATACGCCTCAGTCGATGAGGTCGTTCGCCGCCTGCAGGTGTTTGATGGCCTCGCCCACGATGCTCTCGATGAGCTCGGCGCAGGACGGCAGGTCCTCGATGATGCCGGCGACCTGACCCGACGCCAGTACTCCGGCGTCGGTACTGCCGTCGACCAGTCCGGCCTTGAGCAGCATGGGAGTGTTGGCCGCCATGATCACCTGTGACCAACTGAGGTCTTTGCCGTGTCGCATGGCCAGGCCGTCGCGGACCATCGACGCCCACGTCATGCCCGACATCTTCTTGAACTTCCCGGCATTGAGCACCGCGGCGGTGAAACCCCTTACCGGAGAACCACTTTCCAGCTTCTCCACCAGTCCGGTGCGTAGCACCCGGTGTGGCATGCCGTCGACACGGGTGGAGACCACCGTCCCGTCGAGGGCGGCCTTGAGGTAGCGCTGCTTGACCGCTTCGGGGACCGTTGAATCCGAGGTGAGCAGGAACCGCGTCCCCATCGCCACGCCGGCCGCGCCGTAGGAAAGCGCGGCGGCCAGTCCCCGGCCGTCGAAGAACCCGCCTGCGGCCACCACCGGGATCCCGGTGCCGGCCAAAGCGTCGAGCACCGACGGCAGCAGCAGAGTGGTGGCCACCGGGCCGGTGTGGCCGCCGCCCTCGCCGCCCTGCACGATCACAGCGTCGGCGCCCCAGCCCGCGACTTTGCGTGCGTGCTTAGCCGCTCCCACTGACGGGATGACCACTGCGCCAGCCTCTTTGAGGCGGGCGATCAGTTCGGGCTTGGGAGCCAGTGCGAATGACGCGACTTTGACACCTTCCCGGATCATCAGTTCGACGCGGTCGCCGGCATCGCCGGCGTCGGCGCGGATGTTGACACCGAACGGCTTATCGGTGGCCGACTTGACCTTGCCGATGGCCGTCGCCAACTCATCGATCGTCATGGTCGCCGCCGCGAGAATCCCTAGACCGCCCGCATTGGCGGTTGCCGAGACCAGCCGTGCCCCGGCGACCCAGCCCATACCGGTCTGCACCACCGGATGCTCGATTCCGACCAGCCGGGTCAGGGGCGTCTGGATCCTCACGGCTTGACTTCCTTGTCGCGCAGGCCCTTCGGGTCGATCTTCCGGATCAATTCCAGCTCCTCGCCGGTGGCCAGCCGGGTATGCCCGGCGTCGTCAAGGCCGTGAACCTCGAATGAGGTGTTGGCCCGTACTTCGTCGGGCTCGACGCCCGGGTGCAGCGACACCGCCCGCATCGTGTGGCCCGGGCCGTCGAAGTCGAAGACACCGAGGTTGGTGATGACCCGGTGGACGTTGACGAAGCGGTAGGCCGGGTTGGCGGGATCGATCTTGTCCCAGCCGATCCCGGAGACCACGTCGACGGTGTCGCAGAAGACCCGGGTGGAGTGGTTGCCCACCCAGTAGCTCGTCGCGTGGTTGATCGTGTTTCCCGGGGCGCCCCGCACACCGAACATCTGCCGGGTGGGGTGTTGCAGCGGACCGAAGGCCGACAGGTTCTGGTTGCCGTACCGGTCAATCTGGTTGGCGCCCATGACGACATGACGCCGCCCCCAGGCCAGGGTCTCGAAGACCCGGCCGAACGGCATCCAGCCCTCTACCGCGCCTGCCGCGCCGATTGCCGGGGTGTCGGCGAGGAGTTGAGCTTCACCGTCGGTCAGCAGGATGTCGGGTGCGAAGGTCAGTCGCGCCAGTCGGGCTCCAATCGCAACCATGGTCGTCATCGGGCTGACCATTATCTCGCCGGCGTCGCGGAACAGTTCAGCGCAGGCGACGGCGCACACTTCGGCTCGGCTCACCTTGATCACGACTTCGCCTCCTGCTCCGCGGTGAAGCGGCGGACGGCCGACTGGTAGTCGGCTTCGCTGCCGGAGAGGTAGGTGGTGACGAACTGGCCCCAGCCGTCCATGTCCGTGGCGGCCTGGGCGTAGAAGCGCTGGAACTTCTCGTCGCGGCCGTAGTCGGGATCCGCGGTGGTGAAGTGGGCTCCACCGGGGGCTTCGACGACGTGGTCCACCATCATCCGGTTGACCAACAGTGCCTGTGGCGGAACGGCTTTCACCAACTCCTCGGTCGGCACGACTTTCTCCACCGAGAGGAATCGTCGGTCTGCGGCCATCAGGAACAGGTCGTCGAAATACGGGTCGATGCCGGTGTAGGCGGCGTTGCCGCCTTTGTCGCCGAGATTGAGGTGGACGAAAGCGGCGTCGAGTCGCAGCGCCGGCATGGCGATCAATTCCTCGTGGGCGTGGCCCGGTGCGGTCGGGTAGGGCGAGCGAACGGTCTTGAGCTCACCCTCCCAGAAGTCGGGTACCGAGCTTCCGAGACCGGCGCGCGCAGGCAGGAACGGAAGTCGCTGCGCTGCAGCCTGCAATCCGCACCGCAGCATGCCCTCGTCCATCTCCCGAGCCACGATCGATCCTGTGGTGCGGGCTCGGGAGAACCACGGGTCGTAGAACGGCGGGGAGTCCAGCGAGACGAACCCGTAGTAGAGCTTGCTGATCTTTCCGGCCGAGCAGAGCAGGCCGATGTCGGGGCCGCCGTAGCTCACCACCGTGAGGTTCTTGGCGCCGGTGCGCAACAGCGCCCGCACGAACGCCATTGGCTTGCGCCGGGAGCCCCATCCGCCGATCCCGATGGTCATACCGCTCTCGACGTGGGCGACCGCCTCGTCGAGGGTGGTTCTCTTGTCTCTCATGTCAGGCCTTTTCCGCTTTCTTCGTACCGGCGAAATCGTCCCGAAGTTCGTCGGACACCCCGGACAGGTTCAACTCGAAGGTAAACCCTTGTTCCATCCGGTAGCTCGAGTTGACCCGTTGGGGGTCGATGAGATTCAGCGCCTCCTTGGCGGCCCGGATCACCCGGGTGTCTTTCTTGGCGATGTCGCGGGCTACGCGTAGCGCGGACTCGTCGAGTTCGGCCCGCGGCACCACCTCGTGAACGGAGCCGAAGTGGTGCAGGGTTGCCGCGTCGACGGTGGCCGCGGTGAAGAACAGCCGGCGCATCATGTGCTGGGGCACCAGGCGGGACAGGTGGGTGGCCGCCCCCAGTGCGCCGCGCTCCACCTCGGGCAGCCCGAACGTCGCGTCGTCGGAGGCGACGATCACGTCGGCGTTTCCGACCAGTCCGATACCGCCCCCGACGCAGAATCCGTTGACAGCCGCGACTACCGGCACCGCGCACTCGTAGACGGCTTTGAACGCGGCGAAGCATCCGCGGTTGGCGTCGATCAGCGCGGTGAAGCCGGTGGTGCGCTGCATCTCCTTGATGTCGACACCGGCGTTGAACCCGCGACCTTCGGCCCGCAGGATCACCACATGGGTGTCCAAGGCGGCGCCCGCGGCGGTGATGGTGTCGGCAAGCTCGAACCAGCCGCGCGACGGGATGGCGTTCACCGGCGGATAGTCCACCGTGACTGCGACGATTCCGGGTTCGACGGTCGAGGACGAGATTGGCATGGCACTCCTAAGCAAGCACTTGCTTGGTAGGCTAGCACGGTGGATTTGGATCTCGGCGGTCGCATTGTGCTGGTGACCGGCGGTGTGCGCGGGGTCGGCTTGGGTATCAGCGAGGTGTTCGCCGGGCAGGGCGCCACCGTCGTCACCTGCGCGCGGCGCCCCGTGGAGGGCCTGCCGTACGAGTTTCACAGCTGCGACGTCCGCGACCCCGATGCCGTCGGCGCACTCGTCGGCGCCATCGTCGATCGGCACGGCCGCCTCGACGTGGTGGTGAACAACGCCGGCGGCTCGCCGTACGCGTTGGCCGCCGAGGCCTCGCCGCGCTTTCACCAGAAGGTGATCGAACTGAACCTGCTCGGCATGCTCTACGTGTCGCTGGCCGCCAATGCCGTGATGCAGCAGCAGCCCGGCGGCGGCTCGATCATCTCGATCTCCAGCGTCAGCGGCCGTCGGCCTTCGCCGGGCACCGCCGCCTACGGCGCGGCCAAGGCCGGCGTGGACAGCCTGACCGCGACGCTGGGAGTTGAATGGGCGCCGAAGGTCCGTGTCAATGCTGTGGTCGCCGGGATGGTCGCCACCGAGCAGGCCGAACTCTTTTACGGCGACAGCGAGTCCCAGGCCGCGGTGGCGGGAACCGTACCGCTGGGCCGTCTCGCGCAGCCGGAGGACATCGGTTGGGCCGCAGCGTTTCTCGCCTCCGATGCCGCCTCCTACATCAGCGGGGCTGCACTTACGGTGCTCGGTGGCGGGGAGCCGCCGGCGTTCCTGTCCGTATCTGCTGCCAACACGAAGGAGACTCGCTAATGGGGTTGCTCGACAGGCGAGTGGTCATCGTCACCGGCGCCGGAGGCGGTATCGGGCGGGCGCATGCGCTGGCCTTCGCCGCCGAAGGGGCGCGGGTGGTCGTCAACGACATCGGCGTCGGCCTCGA
>JBAXUD010000140.1:0-7597 GCA_037129875.1 Mycobacteriaceae bacterium | reverse complement strand
CTCGACGCGGTCGAGCGCACCGGCACCACGGCCGTGGTCACCATCAAGGTCGACACCGGACTGAACCGCAACGGTGTCAGTGCACGTGACTATCCCGGCGTGCTCGACGCACTGCACCGCGCCACCGCTGCCGGCGCGGTGCGGGTACGGGGAATCATGTCGCATCTTGCATGCGGTGACGAACCCGCCAACCCTGTCAATGACCTTCAGGCGCAACGCTTTACCGCGATGCTCGACGAAGCCCGCCGCCGCGGGATCGATTTCGAGGTGGCGCATCTGTCCAATTCGCCCTCGGCCATGACCCGGCCGGACCTCGGTTTCGACATGGTGCGCCCCGGTATCGCGGTCTACGGTCTTAGCCCCATCCCCGAGTCCGGTGACATGGGACTGCTGCCCGCCATGACGCTGCGGTGCCCGGTCGCCATGGTCAAGACGGTGCCCGCCGGCGAGGGAGTCTCCTACGGGCACGACTGGATCGCCGAACGTGACACCACCGTCGCCCTGCTGCCGGTCGGTTACGCCGACGGCATTTTCCGTTCTCTGGGCGGGCGCATCGAGGTTCTGATCAATGGCCGGCTGCGGCCCGGCATCGGCAGGATGTGCATGGATCAGTTCGTTGTCGACCTCGGTCCCGGGGTGTCCGACGTGGCTGAAGGCGACGAGGCGATTCTGTTCGGGTCCGGCCGGTCCGGTGAGCCGACCGCCCAGATCTGGGCGGATCTGCTCGGCACCATCAACTACGAGATCGTCACCAGCCCCCGTGGCCGGATCCTGCGTACCTACACCGGCGGCGGCGATGACGGCCGATAAGCCGCAACGCAAGCGCGGGCTGCCCCGCCGGCGCAAGGACGACTCCGTCGGCGCCGCCAAGCCTTTTGTCGAGGTCGGCAGGACGGCCGGTCTGCTGGCAGGGGTCGCCGGCATCGGGGCGGTGGGCACCGCCGCGGGCAGGTCGGCGGCCAGGGCATGGCGGGGGCGCAAAGAGCTTCGCGACGCCTACGAGGGCGAGGATTTCACGCTGCTCGATGCCGATCGCGGCTGTGTGATCAGCACCGCCGACGGCGTCCCGCTGATCGTCCGCGAGGTGGGTCCGGTGACCGCTCCGCTGACCGTGGTCTTCGCGCACGGATTCTGCCAGCGAATGGGCGCGTTCCACTTTCAGCGGGCCGCCCTGGCGGAGCGCTGGGGGGAGCAGGTCCGGATGGTCTTCTACGACCAGCGTGGCCATGGCCAATCCGGCGAAGCGCCGATCGAGACCTACACCGTCGAGCAATTGGGCCGGGACCTGGAAACCATTCTGCAGGTGATGGTTCCGCGCGGGCCGGTAGTCCTAGTCGGTCACTCGATGGGCGGGATGACGGTGCTGTCCCACGCCCGGCAGTTCCCGGCCGACTACGGTCGCCGGATCGTCGGGGCGGCGATCATCTCCTCGGCGGCCCAGGGGGTGTCCCGATCCCCCCTGGGAGAGATTCTGCAGAACCCCGCGCTGGAAGCCGTGCGCTTCGCGGCCCGCTATTCGCCCAGACTGGTGCACCGCACCCGCGGCGCCACCCGGTCGATGCTGCGCCCGATCCTCAACTCCGCTTCCTTCGGCGACGACCACATCAGCCGAAGCGTCGCCGCCTTCAACGAGAAGATGATCCACGCCACGCCGGTCGCGACCCTGGTGGAGTTCCTGCACGCTCTGGAAGTCCACGATGAGACGGCGGCACTGCCGGTCCTGGCCCGCATTCCGACCCTGATCGCCTGCGGGGACCGGGATCTTCTCACCCCGGTGCGGAACTCCGAGGAGATGGCCGCTGCGCTGCCGGACTCCCTGCTGGTGGTCGTCCCGGGGGCCGCGCACCTGGTGCAGATGGAACGGCCCGAGGTCATCAACGATGCCCTGGTGCGCCTGGTGGAACGGGCGACCCCGTCCCGGCTCATCGCGTTCGCCCGGCGGCTGCGAGATCGCATTGATTGACGTGCGCCCCGACGGCGAGACCGACGGCAACACCAGTGGCACGGCGGCTCCCGCCATCAGTGGCACGGCGGCTCCCGCCATTAGTGGCACGGCGGCTTTGGTGACCGCCGAGGACACCTTCGCCCTCGGGACGACGATCGGCCGGCAGCTTCGTGCCGGTGACGTCGTGGTCCTCTCCGGTCCGCTCGGTGCGGGAAAGACCGCGCTGGCCAAGGGAATTGCGGACGGGATGGATGTCGAGGGACCGATCACCTCGCCCACCTACGTGCTCGCGCGGGTGCACCGGCCCAAGCGGCCCGGGCATCCGGTGATGGTGCACGTCGACGTCTACCGACTGCTCGACCACGCTGACGTGGACCTCATGGCCGAACTCGACTCCCTGGACATCGACACCGACCTCGACGACGCCGTCGCGGTGGTCGAGTGGGGGGAGGGTCTTGCCGAACGGCTTTCGGATCACCATCTGTGCGTCACGCTCACGCGTGAGCCAGACAGCGAGATGCGCACCGCGACATGGCGGTGGAACCGACAATGACCCGCCCGGCAATGACCCGCACCGTACTGGCCATCGACACCGCCACCCCGGCGGTGATCGTCGGGGTTCTGCGCCGACACGACGACGGCCGGATCGACACATTGGCGCAGCGGATCGCGGTCGACGCCCATGCGCACGCCGAGCTGCTCACACCCAATGTCGTTGGTGCAGTGGCAGATACGGGTATGACACTCGAAGCGATGGATGCGGTGGTTGTCGGGTGCGGACCCGGGCCCTTCACCGGGCTGCGGGTGGGCATGGCCACCGCCGCGGCCTACGGGCACGCCCTCGGTGTGCCGGTACACGGAGTGTGTTCGCTGGACGCCATCGGCAACCAGACAAGGGGCGAGGTGTTGGTCGTCACCGACGCCCGCCGCCGCGAGGTCTATTGGGCCCGCTATCGCGACGGCGAACGCGTCGACGGCCCCGACGTCGCCGCCGCGGTGGACGTGCCTGTCGGGGGAGCCCAGCGGGTGGCCGGCTCCCCGTTGCATTGCGAATTGTTCGCTCTGCCGGCCATTGAGCCGGCCCAACCCATCCCGGCCGGTCTGCTGGGCGCCGTCGCCGACTGGGACCGCGCACCGGATCCACTGGTACCGCTGTATCTGCGGCGCCCGGACGCCAAGACGTTGGCCGAGCGGGGTCTGGTCCGGTGACCGAGACGCGCCCGGTCGTCTACGACGAGCTCACCCGCCGCGACGCCGCGCGGTGCGCGCAACTGGAGGCGCTGCTGTTCGACGGCGACGATCCCTGGCCGGAGGTGGCGTTCGTCCGGGAGGTCGCGGCGAGTCACAACCGCTATGTGGCCGCCCGGATCGATGACACTTTGGTCGGCTACGCCGGCGTCGCAAGGCTGGGCCGCACGCCCCCGTTCGAGTTCGAGATCCACACCATCGGCGTCGACCCGGCTTATCAGCGCCACGGTATCGGCCGCGGCATGATGAACCGGCTGCTGGACTTCGCCGGCCCCGAATCGGTGGTGTACCTGGAGGTCCGCATCGACAACGAGCCGGCGATTGCGCTCTACCGCAGCCTCGGATTCGTCAGCGTCGGCGTTCGAAAGCGCTATTACCGGGTCAGCGGCGCCGATGCCTTCACCATGCGGAGAGACGCGGTATGACCGGCATCAAATCCATTCTCGCGATCGAAACCTCCTGTGACGAAACAGGAGTCGGCATTGCGGGGCTGCACCCCGACGGCACCGTCACGCTGCTCGCCGACGAGGTGGCCTCCAGCGTCGATGAACACGCCCGGTTCGGCGGCGTGGTGCCCGAGGTGGCCTCGCGTGCGCACCTCGAGGCGCTCGGGCCCACCATGCGGCGCGCACTGGAGACCGCCGGGATCCAGCGCCCCGACGTGGTCGCCGCCACCATCGGGCCCGGCCTTGCCGGAGCGCTGATGGTCGGGGTGGCCGCCGCCAAGGCCTACGCCGCCGCCTGGGGAGTGCCGTTCTACGCCGTCAATCATCTCGGCGGCCACCTGGCCGCCGATGTCTACGACCACGGGCCGCTCCCCGAATCGGTGGCCCTGCTGGTCTCCGGCGGGCATACCCACCTGCTGCATGTGCGCTCGCTGGCGCAGCCGATCGTCGAGCTTGGCAGCACCGTCGATGATGCGGCCGGCGAGGCCTATGACAAGGTCGCCCGGCTGCTGGGTCTGGGCTACCCGGGCGGCAAGGTGCTCGATGACCTGGCCCGCACCGGCGACCCGGGCGCCGTCGTCTTCCCCCGCGGAATGACGGGTCCGCGCGATGCGCCCTACGTCTTCAGTTTCTCCGGTCTCAAGACGGCGGTGGCGCGCTACGTCGAGTCCCATCCCGACGCCGATGCCGCCGACATCGCTGCAGGGTTCCAGGAGTCGGTCGCCGATGTGCTGACCGCCAAGGCGGTTCGGGCGGCGACCGACCTGGGCGTGTCGACGCTGCTGATCGCCGGCGGTGTGGCCGCCAACTCCCGGCTGCGCGAGCTTGCCGAACAACGTTGCGCGGCAGCAGGACTGACGCTGAGGGTTCCCCGGCCCCGGTTGTGCACTGATAACGGGGCGATGATCGCCTCGTTCGCGGCGCACCTGGTGGCCGCCGGCGCGGCGCCCTCGCCGCTGGATGTCGCCAGCGATCCGGGTCTGCCTATCGTCCGTGGGCAGGTCGCATGAGTGACCGCGATGCGATCCTGGACCTCATCTACCGCTACGCAGAATTGATCGATGCCGGTGACTTCGACGGCGTGGGCGAACTGCTCTCGCGTGCGGCCTTCGGCGGGCCGCGGACTCCGACGGTGTCGGGTGCGGGCGCTATCGCCGCGGTGTTCACCATGACCACCCGGCGGTTCGCCGACGGCACACCCGGGACGCGCCACCTCGTCCTCAACCCGATCGTGGAGATCGACGGCCATGTCGCTGCTGCCCGGTCCACCTTCTGCGTGTTCCAGGCCAGCGATCGGATTCCGTTGCAGCCCATCGTCGTGGGCCGCTACTACGACCGCTTCGCCCGCGACCCGGTTCTCGGCTGGCACTTCACCGAACGCATCGCCGACGTCGAGATGGTCGGCGACGTCTCCGATCATCTGTTGATCGACCCGGCCGCGTTCGACAGCTGACACGACAGGTAGCTGGGCGGTAAACATTCTGGCAAATCGCTGAAAACCGCCGCCCGCAGGCGTAACTGTTGTTAGCGACAGCAGTTGCGTCAAGGCTTAGGTTGCAAGGGGTCCCACATGTCCGGTTCGTCGCGTCGTGTTCTTCCGGTGGTTCGGTGGTTGCAGGTAGGTGCCGCCGCGGCAGGGTTGGGCATGGCGCTGGCGGCCGCACCGGCTGTTGCATGGGCCGATGACGGCGGCGGGCAGCAGACTTCGCGCGGTTCGGAGGCCGGGCACCGTTCGGCGGTGCAGCACACCGCCGGCAGCGGTGCGGCGGCCGCGGAATCGACGGCCACCGATGGTCCTCGCTCAAGTCGGCGAGGCCCGGCTCGCGTCACGGCCGCCGGCCGGCAGCAAACCTCGGATCTGCTGCCCGATGCGCCCATTGAGGTTGCCCCGGCAAGCAGCGTCCGGGCATCGTCCTCGGTCGCCGCCAAGACTTCCGGCTCAGTCGTCACGCCGGCGTCCGCGGCACCGGTCGCCGCGGCCGCGACGAGCACCGCGGCCAGCACCCCGTCGCCGCTCGTCTCGACCCCCGCGCAGCAGAAGGCCTCGGCGACGGCCGCTGCGACGGCCACCCCGAGCGCGGCCCCCGGCCTCGGGTCCTTCTCCGCGACGCTGCGCCTGAATTTGGAAGATGTGTTCACCGGAACCGGTAAGCCGGTGGTGCTCAATCCGACCGCCGTGGTGACCGGACTGTTCAACGAGGTGCTCCGCAGGGGCCCGACGGCCGCCGAGCTCCAGAACTACCTGAACCGGCTGAACCTGCTGGGCGTCAACGGCGTCGTCGCCGGGCTGTACAGCTCGGATGCGTTCCGTCAGAACGCGGTCAACAACTACTACCTCGAACTCCTCGGCCGCACCCCCACCCAGCAGGAACTGTCCCGGGGCGCAACGCGACTCGCGTTGGGAACCGAGCCGAATTTCGCGGCGTCGCTCGCCGGCAGCCAGGAGTTCTACTCCGGCAGCGCCTCGGGCGGCGGGAAGTTCGGCACCCAGCCTTCGGCGACGACGTATGTCGACCTGCTCTACCGCGCGCTGCTGGGCCAGGCCACAGGTCCGAGCGCCGCACCCCTGGTGCAGCAGGTCCAAGGCGGGCTGCCCATCGGATGGGCCGCCAACCAGTTCGTCAACGCCGACGCCTACCGCACCGTGAAGGTGGGAGAGGTCTACGAGGTCCTCGGTCAGGCCGCCTCCCCGACCGACATCGCCGGGTATGTGAAGAACTGGTTCATGGCAGGCGGCCAGGGCGGCATCTCCAGGAGCCTGCTGGCCACCACCGCCAACGTGCAGCGCATCGAGGCCGGCCTGGTGACCACACCTGACGTGGCAGCCGCCGCCGATCTGCAGAAGCTGTTGTTGTCTGCCTACAACGACACCCCGGAGGGGTTCACCAAGCTCTTCAATGACTTGCTGAGCCTGGACCCGCTCAATCCCATCGGCAAGGACAACCCGTGCACGGCGTCCAACACCAGCTGCAACCGGGCCCTCTTCGAGCTTGTGACGGCCGGCGGGCAGGACCGGGGAATTCCCAACAGCAGCCTGACGCTGACGTCCATCACGGCCAACGTCGCCACCCTCATTCCCACCCAGAACGAGATCGACCTGAGGAGCTCCCTGCGCTTCCCGTTGCAGGATCCCGTCCAGCTCCGGACCTACTTCACCGGCGGGGTCATTCAACCGTTCGGCAATCCCATCGTGACCGCCGATGACGGGACCTACATCGTCGACGGCCACCACCGGTGGTCGGCGATCGTTCTCATCAACCCCTACACCCAGATCACCGCGCTGGATCTCGGTTATGTGCCCACCCCGCAAACCGCGCTCAAGGAGGCGCAGATGGGCGTCATGGCGGCGAAGGGATACCTGGCGTCGGCGACGGTCCAGGGTGAGAACCTCTACACGATCACCGAGCCGGTGTTCGACGCGAAGGTCCGCGAGCTCATCGAGGCCGGCGATACACCCGACAAGGTGCTGAAGGTCTTCGGCGACTACCTCGGATTCAAGCCCGCCACTACGCCGCTGGACGAGCAGTACACCATCGTCCAGAACTACCTGTGGGGCAACGTTCTGCGGATGCGCGATCTCAACCCGTACATTCCGGATGCGCCCAGCCGCTCGGTGATGCCGCAGACCGACCCGCTGCCGGTGGTGCAGGGATACCTGGCCAGTGGGGACCTGAGTTACTCCTTCCCCACCATCTCCTACCTGGGCTGAGCCGGGCGCGACTTCGCCCTGGGCGAATCGCACCAACCCCCCCTTGAGTGCTAGCACTCTCGGGTATAGAGTGCTAGTTGGCAGGCGGACAACTCCTGTGTCGGCTCCCGCGACGACGGCGCAAGGGGACGGACGGCTGCCGAACACCTGGTGAAACCGGCCCGGGGAAACCTCCGGGCCCAAGACCATACGAATAGTGGAGGACCACGTGGCGAGCGTGAACATCAGGCCCCTCGAGGACAAGATCCT
>JBAXUD010000014.1:0-18438 GCA_037129875.1 Mycobacteriaceae bacterium | reverse complement strand
GGAAGATCTCTTTCATGATGAATCTCACGAAGCGCACGTGCCGAATGGTGATCGGCAGGTCACGGCGATGCCCCGCGCCGACGCGGCCTAAACCTCACCGCCGTCAATAACCAGCCGAGGTGGCCTTTTGCCCCATTTCTGAGGCACAGTTGTCGTATGCATCCCACGCATCCGCGCTCCGCGCGCCGTTGGGCCCGCCGTTTGCCGAGCGCGCTGGCGATCCTCACGGTTCTCACCGGCATGCTCGCCGCCCCGGCTGCGGCCGCTCCGGCGCCTGCGCCTCCCGTCGCACCGTTGGATCAGTCCTCTGTGCTGGGCAAGGTGGTCCCAGGGCTGGTCGACATCAACACCACGCTCGGTTACCAGGGCGCGGCCGGCGCCGGCACAGGCATCGTGCTCGATTCCGACGGCGACGTGCTGACCAATAATCACGTCATCGAGGGCGCCACCGATATCACCGCCATCAGCCTGGCCAACAGCCAGAGCTACCCGGTGGACGTCATCGGGTTCGACCGCGCCAACGACATCGCGGTGGTGCGGATGCGCGGCGCGTTCGGGCTGCCCACCGCCAACCTGGGTACGTCCTCGTCACTGAACGTCGGCGACCCCATTGCGGCCATCGGCAACTCCAACGGCACCGGCGCAGCACCGAGCTTCGCGCCGGGAACGGTCACCCAGATCGGCGCGTCGGTCCGCGCGTCCGACGAATCCGGAGGCGGCTCCCGCGAGCTGTATGACCTCATCCGGGTGGCCGCCGACATCCGGCCGGGTGACTCCGGCGGCCCGCTGGTCAACAGCGCCGGTCAGGTGGTCGGAGTGAATGTCGCTGCCACGCTGACCTATCGGATGGGCGGTGTCACCGGTGGGGAGGGCTTCGCCATCCCGATCGATCGGGCGATCGCGATCGCCAATCAGATCCGATCCGGTGCTCCGTCGCCGGCGGTCCACCTGGGCGAGACCGCGTTCATCGGCGTCGCGATCGCCGATGCGGCCGCGCTCGGCGGGCCGTCCGGCGCGGTTGTCCGCCAGATCCTGCCGGACACCCCGGCCGGCCAGGTCGGCCTGCGCGCCGGCGATCTGATCACCGCTGTGGACGGCGCGCCGGTCAACGCCGCGGCAGATCTGTCCAACATCGTCGACCGGCATCGACCGGGCGACACCGTGATGCTGACCTGGATCGACCGCATGGGCAATCCGCGCAGCGCACCTGTGGTACTCGGCAAGGGACCGGTCGGCTGAGCAGCCTGGCAACGCCGGCGCTGGGCCGAGCGCTCGGGGTCTGGGGTATCTCCGTCGCCGCCGCCGCGTTACCGATCGCCCCGGCGGCCGCCGACCCGGTGGCCGAACCGTTGTACGGGTTGGTCGACGCCGCAACGCAGCGCTTGCAGACCGCAGATCCGGTGGCTGCCAGCAAGTGGCTCAGCGGCGGCCCGATCACTGATCCCGCACGGGTGCAGCAGGTCCTCGCCGCGGTGTCGGCCGATGCTGAATCTGTCAGGGTCCCAGTCGATTACGTCGACGCAGTGTTCACCGATCAGATCAACGCAACCGAAGCGATTCAGTACAGCCGGTTCTCCTGGTGGAAACTGGACCCGGCGGCCGCTCCGGCGGCGGCGCCGGACCTGTCGTCCTCACGGGCACTGATCGACGGTCTCAACCACCGCATGGTCGGCGAGATTGCCGGGCAGTGGACCGTGCTGCACGCACCGGACTGTCCGGTCCGGCTGAGCGCCGCGAAGAGCGCCGTCGCCGCAGACCGCGGTCTGGACCCGCTCTACGTCCAGGCTCTCGACGCCGCCACCCGGTCATACTGCAGCTAGCCAGACGTGGCCAGCGCCTCGATCCGGGTCAGGGCCACCGCGCAGACCGGCAGGTAGGCCGCCGCCCACCACGGCACATCGAAGCGGACCCGGCAACCCTCCGCAACGCCGATGACCTCGTGCCCGGTGGCCGCCACGCCCGCCACCGTCCACGCCCACCGGTGCCCCGGATCGAAGTCGGTGATGCTGAACCGCAAAGGCACACCGACCGCGGTCCAGACCGTTCCCTGCGCCCCGGCGCTCAGTTCCGAGCCGCCGTCGTCCAATGTTGCGCGACGCACCGACGGCCCCCATCGCGGCCACTGCTCGACGTCGACCAACACCTGCCAGGCCGTTGCCGGCGGAACCCGCATAGTCCGGTCGACGCTCGCGACGGGAGGGCGCAGTGCTATACCCATCACCAACACGCTACGCCGGCAGACGATGGGATCCCGCTGTTGACGGGCATCCGCGCCAGGGAGGACCGATGCCGGCATGAGTTCGGTCGCCGAGTTCGACTTCATCATCGTGGGCGCAGGTAGCGCGGGCTGCCTGCTTGCCAATCGGCTCAGCGCCAACCCTGATCACCGTGTGCTCTTGATCGAGGCCGGCGGCAACGACGACTGGTTCTGGATCAAGGTGCCGGTGGGCTATCTGTACACAATTGCCAATCCTCGAACCGACTGGTGCTTCACGACCGAGGCCGACCCGGGTCTGGCCGGGCGCAGCATCCACTACGCGCGGGGCCGCCTGATCGGCGGCAGCTCCTCGATCAACGCCATGATCCACATGCGCGGTCAGACTTCCGATTACGACCTGTGGGCGCAGGCCACCGGTGACGAGCGATGGCTATGGGGAGGCCCGGACCGTCCAGGACAGACACTCGCCATCTACAAGGAGTTGGAGGACTACTTCGGCGGGGCCGACGAGTGGCACGGCGCCGGTGGTGAGATCCGCGTCGAGCGGCCGCGGGTGCGCTGGAAGATCTTGAACGCCTGGCAGGCCGCAGCCGCGGAGGTGGGCATAGCCCCGATCGACGAGTTCAACCGCGGCGACAACGCCGGCAGTGCGTACTTTCACGTCAACCAACGCCGTGGCCGTCGCTGGTCGATGGCCGATGCTTTCCTGCATCCCGTCGCGCACCGTCCCAATCTCACCGTGTACACGCAGACCCAAGCCTTGCGGCTTCTGATGGACGAACAGGTCGGAGAGGATCAGCGTCGCGGCGCCTGGACCACCGCGCAGCGCCGCGTCACAGGCTTGCGGCTGCTCAAAAACGGCCGCACCGTCGACGTTCGAGCCCGCCGTGAGGTGATCCTGAGCGCCGGGGCCATCGGCTCGCCGCATCTGATGCAGGTCTCGGGTCTGGGCCCGGCTGGACTGCTGACCGAACATCACGTGCCGGTGGCCGTCGATCTGCCGGGCGTGGGCGAAAACCTCCAGGATCACCTGCAGCTTCGAACGGTCTACCGGGTGCGCGGCGCCGCGACGGTCAACACGCTGTACCGGAATTGGATCAGCCGTGCGGGCATGGGACTTCAGTACCTGCTGTTGCGATCAGGCCCCATGACCATGCCGCCGTCCACGCTGGGGGCATTCGCCAAGAGCGACCCGGCACTGGCCAGTGCCGATTTGGAGTGGCATGTGCAGCCCCTGTCGTTGCCGAAGTTCGGCGAACCCCTGCACAAGTTCGGGGCGATCACCCCCTCGGTCTGCAACCTGCGCCCCAGTTCGCGCGGCCATGTGCGGATGGCCGATGCAGATCCGCTGACCAGCCCGAAGATTTTCTGCAATTACCTTTCGACCGAAGCCGATCGTCGCACCGCCGTGCGCGGCCTCCGGATGACCCGGCAGATCATGGCGGCGCCGGCTCTGGCCCCCCACCGCCCGCAAGAGTTGCTTCCCGGCCCACAACTGGTGAGCGACGAAGAGTTGCAGAATGCGGCCGCCGACCTGGGTACGACGATTTTCCACCCGGTGGGCACCTGCGCGATGGGAGCCTTTGACGCCCGCGGTCGGCCGCGGGTGGCCGCCACGGTGCTCGACACCGACTGCCGCGTGTATCGCGTCGCCGGCCTTCGAGTGGCCGATGCCTCGGCGATGCCCACCATCACCTCCGGCAACACCAACGCGCCGGTGATGCTCATCGCAGAGCGCGCAGCCCGGGCGATCCTGGAAGCCCACTAGGATCGATTCCCATGGAAGGTTCTGTAACAGTCCACATGGATGCACCGGCCGAGAAGATCTGGAATCTGATCGCCGACATCCGCAACACCGGCCGCTTCTCCCCCGAGGTGTTCGAGGCCGAATGGCTCGACGGCGCCACCGGGCCGGCGCTGGGCGCCACATTCCGCGGGCACGTGCGCCGCAACGAAATCGGCCCGGTGTACTGGACCACCTGCAAGGTCACTGCCTGCGAACCCGGCAAGGAGTTCGGCTTCGCCGTGCTGGGCCCCGGCGATCAAGCCGTCAACAACTGGCACTACCGGTTCACGCCGCGGGGTGACGGCACCGACGTCACCGAGTCGTTCCGGCTGAACAGTTCGCTTCCGATCCGGGTCTTCTGGATGTTCGCCGGATACCTGCGAGGCCGGCGCAACGTCCGGGACATGCGCACCACGCTGGAACGCATCAAGAAGGTCGTCGAAGAAGAGTGATCCGTCGGGTGAGGCCGAACCCCGATATCTAATGTGGAGTCAAACCCGATCGGACGGACGGTGATTCATGGGCATCCCAACCCGCGTCAACGGCCAGGCGCCTCCTGACGTCCCGCTTGAGGACATCAACCTGGGCACCCTTGAATTCTGGGAGCAGGACGACTCCATCCGCGACGGCGCGTTCGCGACCCTGCGCCGCGAATCCCCGGTGACCTTCTTCCGGGAGATCGAGTACGAGGGTTTCCAGGCCGGCGGGGGTCACTGGGCCCTGATGAACTTCGACGACGTGCATTACGCCAGCCGTCATCCGGAGATCTTCAGCAGCTACCCCAACATCACCATCGGTGATCAGGCGCCCGAAGTCGCCGAGTACTTCGGCTCGATGATCGCCCTCGACGACCCGCGCCACGCCCGGCTGCGCAGTATCGTCCGCAGCGCCTTCACCCCGAAGGTCGTCGCGCAGACCGAGGAGTTTGTGCGTGACCGGGCCCGGCGCCTGGTCACCGATCTCATCTCGAACCATCCCGACGGCCGCGGGGAACTGGTGACCGAGCTGTCCGGTCCGCTGCCACTGCAGGTCATCTGCGACATGATGGGCATCCCCGAGTCCGACCACCACCAGATCTTCGGATGGACCAACATCATCCTCGGCTTCGGCGACCCCGACCTCACCACCGACTTCGAGGAGTTCATGAAGGTGGCCATCGACATCGGCGCGTATGCCACCGCGCTGGCCGAGGACCGTCGCGCCAGTCCGCGCGACGACCTCACCACCGCCCTCGTCGCCGCGGAAGTCGACGGCGAGCGCCTCACGTCGTCGGAGATCGCTTCGTTTTTCATCCTGTTGGCGGTGGCCGGCAATGAGACCACCCGCAACGCCATCAGCCACGGTGTTCTCGCGCTGACCCGCTATCCGGAGCAGCGCGAGACCTGGTGGAACGACTTCGGAACACACACCCAGAGCGCGGTGGAGGAGATCGTGCGCTGGGCCTCCCCGGTGGTGTACATGCGCCGCACCGCAACCCGGGATGTCGAGGTCGGTGGTGTGCGCATCGCCGAAGGCGACAAAGTCACCATGTGGTATGCCTCGGCCAACCGCGATGAGCGGCATTTCGACAATCCGTGGCTTTTCGACGTGACGCGCACACCGAATCATCACGTCGGATTCGGCGGCGGCGGAACGCATTTCTGCCTGGGCGCCAACCTTGCCCGCCGCGAGATCGCGGTGCTCTTCGAGGAACTGCACACCCGGATCCCCGATATCGCCGTCACCGAGGAGCCCGCGATGCTGCTGTCGTCGTTCATCCACGGCATCAAGCGGCTGCCGGTCAGCTGGACCCCGCCGTCCTGATGCCATCGACGCGGGAATGGCTGCACTGGCTGTCGCTACACGCTGTGGTGCGCTCAGCGGCGAACGTGTCAGCACGCCGGGGCGATCCACAGGCGCGGTTCGTCGCCGATCCCGCGGTGCGGGCCGACCCGGTGGCCTTCTACGACGAGTTGCGGGCGCAGGGCCCTCTGGTGCGCGC
Organism: Mycobacteriaceae bacterium; assembly: GCA_037129875.1. GTDB lineage: Bacteria > Actinomycetota > Actinomycetes > Mycobacteriales > Mycobacteriaceae > Mycobacterium. The sequence continues at coordinate 12,453 of JBAXUD010000014.1, read as the reverse complement.
CCGGGTGAGTTGCCTGACCGTGGACCACGCGGTGGCCCACGAGTTGCTGCGGTCCGAGGACTTCCGGGTGATCAGCGTCGGCGCCAACCTCCCCGGGCCGTTGCGCTGGCTGGAACGGCGCACCCGCGCTGACGTGCTGCATCCGCTGCTGCCGCCGTCACTCCTGGCTGTCGAGCCGCCCGAGCACACCCGCTACCGCAAGACGGTGTCGTCGGTGTTCACCGCCCGCGCGGTCACCGCGCTTCAGGGCCAAGTCGAGGACACCGCCGTCGCGCTCCTCGACGAGCTTTCCGGCACCGGCGGAGTGGTCGATGTCGTCGAGCAGTACTGCTCGCAGCTGCCGGTCTCGATCATCAGCGACATCCTCGGCGTGCCCGACGAAGACCGCCCCAAGGTCCTCGAATACGGCGAATTGGCTGCGCCCAGTTTGGATTTCGGCTTGGGCTGGTCGCAATACCAGAGCGTGCAGCACGGGCTGGAGGCCTTCAACACCTGGCTGGGTATGCACCTGCAGAGGCTGCGGGACGACCCCGGTGACACGTTGATGAGCCAACTCATCGAGGCGTCCGCGGACGGCGTCAGACTCAACGAGACCGAATTGCGGGCGGTCGCCGGCCTGGTTCTGGCAGCCGGCTTCGAAACCACGGTGAACCTGCTCGGCAACGGAATTCGTATGCTGCTCAGCGCTCCTGATCAGCTGGCAGCCCTGACCGCCGACCCGTCCTTGTGGCCCAACGCCGTCGAGGAGATCCTGCGGTTGGATTCACCGGTGCAACTCACCGCGCGGGTGGCGCGTAACGACACGGTGGTGGCCGGAACCCCGGTCCGCCGCGGCGAAATGGTGGTGATCTATCTGGCCGCCGCCAACCGCGACCCGAAAGTGTTCGCCGACCCGCACCGCTTCGATGTGACGCGTCCCAACGCCGGACGGCACCTGGCCTTTTCGGGTGGCCGCCACTTCTGCCTGGGGGCGGCGCTGGCCAGAACCGAAGGTGAGGTGGGACTGCGGCGGTTCTTCACACACTTCCCCGACGCGCAACTCGCCGGCGGGGGAACCCGCCGCGACACCCGGGTGCTTCGGGGGTGGGCGCACCTGCCGATCCGGCTGGGCTCCCCCGCTGCCACCATCCCCGGCTAGCGACGCGTCGTTGACACCCGCCTGGCAGCCCGGTTGGCTGTGACCATGGGTAACGGGCCGGGCTACGACACGATCATTCGCAACGGGCGCTGGTTCGACGGAACAGGGGCGCCGTCGGTGGTGCGCAACATCGGCATCGTTGACGGCCGTGTCGGGGCGATCACGCCGCATGAGCTCGACGACACCGGCTGTCCGCAGGTAGTCGACGCCCGCGGAATGTGGGTACTGCCCGGGTTCGTCGACATCCACACCCACTACGACGTCGAGGTGCTCGACGGTCCCGGCCTGCCCGAGTCGGTTCGGCATGGCGTCACCACCGTCCTGATCGGTTCCTGCTCACTGTCGACGGTCCACGTCGGCGGCGAGGACGCCGGGAACCTCTTCGGCCGAGTCGAGGCGATACCGCGGGAGCACGTCATCGCCGCCATAGACAACGCGAAGACCTGGGACAGCGCCGAGGGATACGTCGGCGCGCTGGAGGCTCGCCCACTGGGCCCCAACATCGCGGCATTCATCGGTCATTCCGATATGCGAACGGCCACAATGGGACTCGACCGCGCGACCCGCAAAGAGATGCGGCCCACCTCGAGCGAACTGGCCGAGATGGAGCGCATGCTCGACGAAGCACTCGACGCCGGGTTCATCGGACTGTCATCGCAGCAGTTGCTCTTCGACAAGATCGACGGCGACACCTGCCGATCCAGGACCCTGCCGTCGACCTTCGCCAAACCGCGCGAGTTGCGCCGGCTCAAGAACCTGGTCCGACGCCGCGGCCGGGTACTGCAGTCCGGCCCGGACATCACCAATCCTGCGAACCTGATTTCCCAAGTGGCACAATCGCTTCCGGTGATGCGCAAGAAACTCAAAACCAGCCTGCTGTCAGCCGCCGACATCAAGGCCAACCCGTTCGCCATCGCGGCACTGGGCCCGGTGGCCCGATTCGTCAATCGGTTCGGCGCCGACTTCCGTTGGCAGCACCTTCCGGTTCCGTTCGAGGTGTACGCCGACGGCATCGACCTGGTGGTCTTCGAGGAGTTCGGATCCGGGGCGGCGGCGCTTCATCTGCGCGACGAGGTGGAGCGCAACGTGTTGCTGCAAGACCAGGACTACCGGCGCCGGTTCCGAAAGGAATACGACTCGAAATTCGGGGTGCGGGTCTGGCACCGCGACTTCTTCGACGCACAGATCGTCGCCTGCCCGGACGAGTCGGTCCTCGGCAAGTCCTTCGGGCAGGTGGGTCTGGACCGGGGCGGGCTGCACCCGGTCGATGCGTTCCTGGACCTGGTCGTCGAGCACGGCACCAAGGTGCGCTGGCGCACCACGATCTCCAATCACCGTCCCGAGGTACTCAAGAAACTCGCGCGCGATGACGGCATCCAGATGGGGTTCTCCGACGCGGGAGCGCATCTGCGCAATATGGCGTTCTACAACTTCGGGCTTCGGCTGCTGCGGCATGTCCGCGACGCCGACCGCGGCGGCAATCCGTTCATGACGATAGAGCGGGCGGTGCACCGGCTCACCGGAGAACTTGCCGACTGGTACGACATCGACGCCGGCCATCTGCGCATCGGCGACCGGGCGGATCTGATGGTGCTCGACCCGGACCACCTCGACGAGCGCCTTGACGGCTACGCCGAATCCCCGGTCCCGCAGTACGCCGGCCTGCCCAGGATGGTCAACCGCAACGACGAAGCTGTCCGGCTGGTGCTGATCGGCGGCCGCACGGTTGTCCATGACGGCGCACCGACCGAAGTGCTCGGCTCCGAGCGGACCGGCAGCTTCCTGCGGGCCGGTCAGCGCTCGCAGGCACCGGTGGTGGCTCATGCCGGCTGAAGGCTCCGACGTCGTGCTCGGCATGTGGCACGCGCTGTCGGACCGCGACTGGGACGCGCTGAAAACCTTTCTCGCCGAGGACTGCATCTACGTCGACATGCCGGTCGGTCCGGCCGCCGCGGCGCGCGGTCCCGAGGACATCGTCAAGCGGCTGAAGGTCGGCCTGGAGCCGCTGGCCGGTTACGTCAACCACGACGGTCTGCTGCTGAGCAACGGCACCGACCTGATGTACGAACACTCCGAGACCTGGAATTGGGTCAGCGGTGAGAGCGCGGTGCTGCAGTTCGTCACGGTGCATAAGGTCCACGACGGCAAAATCACGTTATGGAAGGACTACTGGGACTTCGGCGGATTGGTGAATCATGCCCCGAAGGACTGGATGGAGCAACTGGCGAAAGCCGACCTGAGCTGGATGTTTGATGCGACCGGGCTGATCTGACTTCGCCGCTCTAAATCCGGTAGAGCCGAATCGCGTTGTCCCGCCCGATCAATCCGGCAACACGGCAGGCATCGTCAAGGCTCCACTGGCCGCGTTCGACGAAATCGGTGAGCACGTCGGTGGTTCCGTCACGCCACAGCCGAGCACCGAGATAGTGCAGCTCGGGAGCCCGCACCGCGTCGGAGGAATAGAGGATCTTGCGGAACGGCGCGAGTTCCATTGTGCGGCTGATGAATGCGGCGGCACGGGCGCCGAGATGGTTCACGCTCAGTCCTACGTCGAGGAAGACGTTGTTGAACGCGTTCGCGAGGTAGCCGGCCTCGCGCTCGTAGGGATAGCAGTGCAGCAGCACCACCGGAACGTCGCCGCAACCGCGCAGCAGGTCCAACAGGTACATCGGGTTGGTGCGGTGCAGGTCGCAGTCGCGGTCGCCGAGGCCGACGTGGACCTGCAACGGCTTACCCAACCCCAGCGCCTCGTGCACCCCGAAGCGCAGCAACACCGGATCGGCCAGCCGGACTCCCCCGCCGCCACGCCAGCGTTGCGCCGCCGCCGCCACCTCGCGGTCCGATGGCGCTGACAGGTCGATGTCGAAACCACTGCGATAGGCCAGGACGGTTTTGGTGGCGATGGCCGATTGCGCTCTGCCGCAGAGGATTTCCCGAAATGCTGCGGCGTAGTCACCGGACGCCGCAGCGGCCTGCTCGGCGACCTGCTCGATGCGGACCACCTCGTGCGCACGCCCACCGCCGGCGGCGGCGATGTCAGGCAGGCCGGCCAGACCGTCCAGTCCGGTGTCCACCAACCAATCGCCGACACCGGCGGCCGACAGGAAGATGCGAGCGAGGTCCTGCGCCGTGTGCGACTCCCGCGCCGCCCAATAGGCCTGCGGATCGGCGTGCGGCGGCAACCCGAGCAGGGGGGCACAATGCGCACGCACCGCGAAGCCCAGCTGGGTGTCGAATCCGGAATCGAAGTCGGCCAGCGGTTCGGTGTTGGCCTCGTTGAGACCGTTCTCGAACAGGCGGCGGTCTACGGGGATCGGCCAGAACCCGTGGAGGTGATTGTCGACCAGTTCCAGCCCGGCGATGTGCTCGGTGAGCGCCCGTCGAGCCGTCACAGGCTCCAGGCCATCCGGAAGGTGTCGGCAAGCTCCTCCGGAGTCCGTGTTGCATATTTGTCGTGCTCGTACCGGCGCACGGCGACCATCGCGTCGACGACCGGATCGCCCAGGATTGCCCGCATCAGCGGCGAACCGTCCAGTGCGGCAATGGCATCGGCCTGCTGGTCGGTCAGGCGCACCACCCCGGCCTGATGGCGTTCGTCGTCTGTGAGGCTTTGCGGGTCGACGGTGATCTCCGGCGGCAATACGGCGTTGCGTTCGATCCCGTCGAGTGCCAGGCCCAGAATGGCCGCAGTGGCCAGATACGGGTTGGCCGACGGGTCGACGACTTTCACCTCGACGTTGGCGCCGTGCTGGTTACCGTGGGTAGCGGGCAGAAACCGCACCGCCGCCTCCCGGTTCTCGGTGCCCCAGCAGGCATACGCCCCCGACCAGTTGCCCGGCTGCATCCTCATCCCCGAGACGATCGATCCGCAGAACACCAATTGGGCCTGCGCCAGTCCGGCGACGACTCCGCCGATCGCGGCCGCCCCCTCGGTGCTCAACCCGTGCGGGCCGTGGCTGCCGGAGAACAGCGGGCTGCCCTGCCTGATCAACGAGAAGTGCTGGTGGGCACCGGAACCCACGCTGCCCGCGAACGGCACCGGCGACAGGCTCACCCGGATACCGTGCCGGCGGGCGACCCGGCCGATCATCATTCGCGCGAGCACCAGCTGGTCGGCCGCAGCCACCGGAGATGCCGGGGCGAGCGACATCTCGAACTGATTGACCCCGTACTCGGGATGGAACTGCTCGACGTTCACCCCGGCGGCTGCCGTGGCCGCCATCACGTCGCGGATGAACGCCTCGTGCTCAAGGACGCCGGCAAGCCCGTACTGCGCCCACAGTTGTCCGGGCAGCCGGTCTCCTGCCGGATCCACCAACAGGAACTCGATCTCGTGGCCGACCAGCGCGTCGAGGCCCTCCTGTTCGAGCCGGGACTCGATGCGGGTGAGCGTGCCGCGCGCGCATTCCGGCACCCGGTTGCCGTCCTGGTCGAAGAACGACGCCGGCGCCCACGACAGCCCCTGCTCGATCTGGCGCATCGCGTGCAGATCGATCCGCAGCCGCTGGTCGCCGACGACGCTGATGGCCTCGGTGAAGGCGATTCCGGCGCGGTCGATCGCGAACCCGTGCCAGGTGGGACTGGCGCCCAGGCCCGGATCGACGAACCTGCTTACCGCGCCTTCCGAAACGACCTTGGCCAGCGTGAGTCCGGCGGAGTTGACGATCGTTCCGATCAGGACGCCGTCGGGGTGTTCGCAGGCCATTGTCACGCCCGGCTCGGGAAGGTGATCCGACACGCCTGACCGATATCGAGGGTCCGCAGCGTGCGGCCCATTCCGAGCCACATCGCGCAGGACAGGGTCAAGTCGGCGAGCAATTCATCAGAGAAGTACTCACGGCAGCGCTGCCAGAACTCGTCGTCGTCGCGCAGTTCGGTGTGGGCGGTGGCGAACCGGTAGGCGAATTCCGCGGCCAGTCGTTCCTGCTCGGAGTATCCCGGCCAGGTCCGCCACTGTGCCACATGAACGTAGAGATCATCGTCGACTCCGGCCGCCGGACCGTCGGCATCACGGGTGTTGACGCACACCACGCATTCGTTGTCCTGGGCGATCACCATGCGGGCGATCTCGCGGACCCGCATCGGCAGCCGGCCACGGTCGTAGACCGCCCTGCTGAACGCCGCCATCGCCGTTCCGAGTTCGGGTGACAGGGCGATCCAGCCGGCCACATCATCGTCGGCGAAGTCTCCGATTCGGCTCATGGACTGATGGTAGTTGTCACATGCCGCCATTATTATCGAACGCATGTTCGATAATATGGAAGAGCCGGCCCTGCTTGAACTCATGCGCTCAGCGCAGAAGTCCGAGCGCATCGCCGTCGCCCACAGACTTCTGGCGGCCGGCCGACTGTGCCAACTGCGTATGGCCGTTGTTGACGAGATCGACCGAACTCAGTGGTGTATCGACAACTGGGAGGCGGTCGCGGCTGAGGTTGGCGCTGAACTGGGCATCAGCCGACACCGTGCCTCCTCGCAGATGCATTCCGGATGCCAACTTTTGGAGCGGCTGCCTACGCTGGGCGCAGTATTCGCCGGCGGCGACGTCGATTACCGGGTTATCGCTATCGCGGTGTTTCGCACCGGACTGATTACCGACGAGGAGGTGCTGACCGCAATCGACGCCAAGCTGGCGGGGCTGGCGCCTGGGTGGAACGCGTTGTCCCAGAACCGGATCACTGAGCTCATCGACTGGTGGATTGGTGAACTTGACCCGGCGGCTGTGCGGGTCGGTAGGCAGGCGGATATCGATCGGCATGTCGAGATCGGTCCGGGCCGTGATGGTTTGGCTGAGTTGTGGGGTTCGGTGCGTTCCCCGGACGCGGCGGCTCTTGACCGGCGGTTGGATCAATTGGCGGCCACGGTGTGCCGCGAGGATCCGCGCACGGTGCGGCAGCGTCGCGCCGATGCCGTCGGGGCCCTGGCCGCCGGGCAGTCAGCCCTGGTGTGTGCTTGCGGTTCACCGGAGTGCTCGGTGCGAGACGCGGACGCGCAGCCCGGGCAGATCGTGATCCACCTGTTGGCCGAGGCCGCCACCGTGTCTGGTCAGAGCGGCGCACCGGGTTATCTGCCCGGCTATGGTGCGGTTCCCGCCGAGACCATCCGCGCGATGGCTGTGCGCGCCCGACTGCGGCCGTTGGCTCAGCCGAGCCGACTGGGTGCGGAACCGCATTACCGGCCCTCTGCGGCGTTGGCGGAATTCATCCGGTGCCGGGATCTGTGCTGTCGCTTCCCCGGCTGTGACAAGCCGGCTGAGGTCTGCGATATCGACCACAGCATCCCGTACGGCCTCGGAGGCCCCACCCACCCGTCGAATCTGTCATTGAAATGCCGTGCCCACCATCTGCTCAAGACCTTCTGGTCCGGCCAAAAGGGTTGGCGGGAGCAACAATTCAGTGACGGCACCATCATCTGGACGTCCCCATCGGGACGCACCTACACCACCACACCGGGCGGGGCGCTGTTCTTTCCGCAACTGGCGATACCGACCGAGGAACTGACCATCATCGTCGGGCACCCGGACAGTTCATCACCGGGGCGAACCCTGCTCATGCCCACCCGGAAGCAAACCCGCGCGGCCGAGCGCGCTGCCCGTATCGCGTGGGAACGCGGCCTCAACGAACGCCGCTTCGCCGCCGATCCGCCGCCCTTCTAGGTCCCACTCCCGTTGCACCAACAGCCGGTGGGCAATCCGCTCGAGGGCGGCCTCGACCTGCACGCGATCCGGCCGGCCCTGGAAGCTGGCCGACGCGTCCAGCTTGCGCTGAATCCGGCCGACGAGGGCGGTGGACGCCGCGTCGACCTGACGCATCCCGACCTGGGTGAGCCACATTTCGTCGCCGGTACGCAGCGCGTAGCCGCTAGCTGCCGTGGTACTTCTGTGAGCATCAGCGCCACGATGAAGCCGATGACCGCCACCGGCGCCGCACACAGGAAAACCCGGCCCACAGCGTCTGCATAGGCGTCGATCACCGGCGCGGCCATCTCAGCCGGAAGCCGGTGCAGTACCTGTGGGGACTGCGCTGCTGCCGGCGGCGCCCCACTCGCCGCGAGCGCCGGCCCGATCCGGTCGGCGAGGAAGTTGGCGAACAGCGACCCGAATATCGCTGCGCCGAAGGAGCTTCCGATGGTGCGGAAGAACGTGACACCGGAGGTGGCCACACCCAGATCATCGAAGTCGACGGTGTTCTGCACGGTCGGGACCAGCACCTGCATACACAGGCCGATTCCGGTGCCCAGGATGAAAAGATCCACCGATTGGCGCCACACCGGCGTCGCGGCGCTCATCTGCGACAGCAGGACGAACCCCAGGGCCATGATCGCGGTCCCCAAGACGGGGAAGATCTTGTAGCGGCCCGTGCGACCCACCAGAACGCCGCTGCCCAGTGATGTGATCAGCAGACCCACGACCATCGGCAGGGTGCGCAGCCCCGACACGGTTGCCGATACCCCGTCGACGAACTGCATGAAGGTCGGCAGGAACGTCAGCGCGCCCAGCATCGCGAAGCCCACCACGAAACTCAGCACGCAGCACACGGTGAACACCGGGCTGGCGAACAGGCGGATCGGCAGCACCGGCTCGGCGGCGCGCAGTTCCACCCGGACGAACACCGCAAGCGCCAGCACCGAGGCGGCGAACAGGCCGACGATCACCGGCGACGACCACGGATAGGTCGTTCCGCCCCAACTTGTTGCCAGCGTCAGCCCGGTGGCTCCCACACCGACGAAAAGGATTCCGGCGTAGTCGATCACCGCACGCCCGGTGCGACCCAGCGACGGGATCGCCACCGCGGCCACCGCCAACACCACCGCGGCGACCGGCACGTTGATCCAGAATGCCCACCGCCAACTCAGATGGTCGGTGAAGAAGCCGCCCAGCAGAGGGCCGATGACGGTGGTGATGCCGAATACCGCCCCAAGTGCGCCTTGGTAGCGACCCCGTTCGCGCAGCGGGATCACCTCGCCGATCACCGCCATGGCCGTCACCATGACTGCGCCGCCGCCGATGCCCTGCAGCGTCCGCGAGGCCACCAGCATGGTCATTGTCGAGGACATCCCGCACAACACCGAGCCGACGAAGAAGAACAGGATCGAGGCCTCGAAGACGGCTTTGCGGCCGAAAAGGTCACCGAGTTTGCCGACGACCGCCGTCGCAATCGTCGATGCGAGCAGGTAGCTGGTGACCACCCATGACTGGTGACCGGCACCGCCGAGGTCGGCCACCACGGTGGGCAGGGCAGACCGACGTCGGCCCGCGGGACTCCGGGTCCGGCCCGGTCTCCGCAGCGATCACGTCGCCCAGTTTCCCCGATCAGTCTTCAGACGATCGGCGCCGCGCCCGACGACGCCCTAGGACGGTGGCCGGGAGACGCACTGGGCGCAGTACAACTCCTCGCCCAGCTTGTCCATCAATTGCAGTTGGGTCTCGAGGTAGTCGATGTGCTGCTCCTCGTCGGCCAGAATCTGCTCGAACAGAATCGCGGTCGTCGAATCCTGCTTCTCACGGCACAAGACGATCCCGGGCCTGAGCCGGGCGACCACCTCGTACTCGATCGCCAGATCGCTTTCGAACTGCTCACGAAGGGTCTGGCCGATCCGTAACGATCCCAACCTCTGGTAATTGGGCAGGCCATCGAGCAGAAGAATCCGGTCGGTGATCCGCTCTGCGTGGACCATCTCCTCCATCGATTCGGCCCGGGTGTGCCGCGCGATCTCGGTGAAGCCCCAGCTGTCCTGCATCTTCGAGTGCAGGAAATACTGGTTGATCGCGGTCAGTTCGCTGGTCAACTGCTCATTGAGCAGTCGGAGTACGTCGGCGTCACCGTTCATGTCTTCTCCCGGATCAATACGGCGGTTGCAGTAGGGTAGCCTAACTTAGGTTAGTCTCGCCTACGCTAATTCGAGCTGAGGACTTCCGGATGTATGTCTGCCTGTGCGGCGCGGTGACCTGCCAAGCGGTCAACGACGCCGTCGCCAGTGGTGCGTCCACCTGCAAACAGGTCGCGGCCGCCTGCGGTGCGGGACGCGATTGCGGCCGTTGCGTTCGTAACCTGAAAGCCATCATCGAGAAGCACTCCACCCGACCGGTCGCCGCGGTCAGTTAGAGCGCCCCTGGTTGAACTCCGCCAGCGCCGCGGCGTTGGCCGCCGCTCCCATCATCTCGGCGAAGTAGGCGTCCTCGCGGGCCCGCGCCGCGCCGATACCGGGCCGGACGGGCTCGACCATCGATTGCTTGACCGCGATCAGGCTCGAAATAGGTTTGGATGCAAGCACTTCCGCGTGGCGGCGTGCCTCCGGCAGCAGATCCTCGGGCTCGCAGACCTTCCACACCAGCCCCATCTGCAGGGCCTCGGCGGCATCCACCCATTCCGAGGACATCAACAGCCAGGCGGCATTCTGCCGGCCCACCAGTTTGGGCAGCAGATACGACGACGCCGCCTCCGGCGCCACGCCGAGGCTGGTGAACGGGCACTTCAGGCGTGCGGCCGTGGACATGAACGCCAGGTCGGCGAAGCCGAGGATGGTGGCACCGATGCCCAACCCGATGCCGTTGACCGCGCAGATCAGCGGTTTGGGAAATCGGGTCAGCGCGTCGATCAGTCCGGGGAATCCGTGGGTGCCGGAAACGAAGGCGGGGTCGGTGATGCGGGCCTGCATCTCGGTCAGGTCCTGGCCCGCGCTGAACGCCCGGCCGCTGCCGGTGATCACCACTACGGCAGTCTCCGGATCGTCCGCGGCTGCGTTCAACGCCTCGGCGGCGGCGTCGTACAGCGCTTCGTTGAAGGCGTTGAGCGCCTCGGGCCGGTTGAGCGTCAGCGTGCGGACCCGGTTTTCGTCGGTGATGAGCAGTGTCACCCGGGTCAGCCTAGGTTGGGGAACGGGGTCGCGAACACATAGCGCCCGGTGGGGATGGTGTCGATGTTCTCGTTGGCGCCGAACGCCGACGTGCTGGCGACCATCCGGCCCAACCGGTCGCCCAGGTCGGCATCGTCGGCGGCGCCGAAGAACGCGTGCAGGCTGCCCACCGCTTCGATCGGGAACAGCTCCTCCACGATCGCCGACACCTCCGGCGCGCCCGGGGTCAGCGCACGCACCACGTAGTTCTGGGTGTAGCCGAACGTCGACTGGGTGGCGATCGCCACCGCCGTGTGATCCCCCAGCCACCTGGCCAGCCAGGTCACCTCGTCCATCCGCTCCGGCCGCCGCAGCAGGGCGATGTTGGCCAGACCCGGGGACCGTTCGCCCGGCGGGGAGGCGGGTGGTCGCAGGGGAACCGACTCGGTCACCAGATAGGCGGCCAGGTAATCGGCATGGGGCGCCAGCACCTCCAGGGCGGCCTGCACCTGTTCGCCGTAGTGCTGATCGGTCCACAGACTGACCAGCCCCTGCACCGGCGGGTCCAGCGTCGTCAGCTTCATCAGCGAGTCCCGCACCGGCGCGTCGCACACATTGAGCGTCACACCCGGCAGGCCGAGGCCGAGCAATGCGGTGGCCACCGAACTGCACATGGCGGCCACCCACCCGTCGTCGGAGTGCTCCGATCGCAGTGTCACGATCACTTTTTCCATCGCGCAAAACCTACTCGCATCGCGCGTAAATTTGTGGCCATGGCAAGCCCCCGAGATCCCGACGTACGCCGTGACGTCCTGCCCATCCCCGACCCGCAGCACGTCGGCATCACCACCTATGACGCCAAAGACCCCAACACCAGTTATCCCCCCATCAGAATGCTCCGGCCGCCTGCGGGCGCGCCGAACGTGCTGATCGTGCTGCTCGACGACGTCGGCTTCGCAGGTTCCTCCGCGTTCGGCGGCCCCTGCCACACCCCGGTCGCCGAACGGTTGGCAGGCGAAGGTCTCAAGCTCACCCGGTTTCACACCACGGCACTGTGCTCACCCACCCGCCAGGCACTGTTGACCGGGCGCAACCACCATTCCGTGGGCATGGGGGCCATCACCGAGATGGCGACGTCGGCGCCGGGCAACAACAGCATCCGGCCGAAGAATAAGGCACCCATCGCCGACACGTTGCGCCTCAACGGATATTCGACGGCGCAGTTCGGGAAGTGCCATGAGGTACCACTGTGGGAGGTCTCCCCGGTCGGCCCGTTCCATCAGTGGCCCACCGGATCCGGATTCGAATACTTCTACGGTTTCGTCGGCGGCGAGGCCAACCAGTACTACCCGGGCCTGTACGAGGGCACTACTCCGGTGGAGCCGCCGAGAACCCCCGAGGAGGGCTACACCCTCACCGAGGACCTCGCCGACCATGCCATCAACTGGGTACGCCAGCAGAAGGCCCTCGCGTCGGACAAGCCG